>JAKSDN010000186.1 GCA_022360075.1 Kiloniellales bacterium
CGTCTTCGCAGACGTCCGTCACCAGCCCCCAGTCGAACATCGTCTCTGCAGGAAAGAGCTTGGCCGTATACATCATCAATCGGGCCCGGTTCAGACCGATGCGTCTTGGCAGCCGGACCGTGCCGCCGGCTCCGGGGATCAGGCCGAAATTCGCGTGACCGTCGCCAAACCGCGCGGATTTCACAGCGATCACGAGATCGCAACCCAGTGCCAGTTCGATCCCACCTGCAATGCACAAGCCGTTGATGGCACCGATAACGGGAATCGGTAGCTGTTCCATGCGTCGGATGACCCGGGAAACGTTGGAGAAGATATGGACAGCGGAGCGGTACCCGCCTTGCCCATCTTCCATGTCCTTCATCTCGCCGCCGCTGCAGAAAGCCCGCCCGGTTCCGGTCAGCACGACGGCGGATGGCGGTTCACGCCGCGCCTCGATCTCATCCAGGCCGGCATCGAAGCCCGCGATGATCTGAGGATTAATCCCGTTGAGGGACTGCGGCCGGTTCATTGTCAGCCAGACCGCCGCACCGCGCTCCTCGACGAGGAGTTGTGGATTCGTTCGGTTGGTCATACCGACATGCACACGGATTTCGTCTCGGTGTAGAGATCGAGCACGGCGGCTCCCATCTCCCGACCGATTCCCGACATCTTCGTTCCGCCGAACGGCATGGCCGGGTCCAGCATGTTGTGGCAGTTGACCCACACCGTGCCGGCTCGAATCTGCGGGATCGTTCGATGCACACGCGACAGATCTTGTGACCAGATCGAGGCCGCGAGACCATACTGGCTGTCGTTGGCGAGCCGGATCGCCTCCTCGGCGTCGTCGAAGGGTTGGACGACTAGGACCGGCCCAAAGATCTCCTCCTGCACGACGCTCGCGGACTGAGACATGTCGGCGAGCACGGTAGGCTCCATGAAGTAGCCGTCACGATCGACCCGCTTGCCCCCGGTAACGATCCGGGCACCCTCACCGACACCTTGTTCGACGTAGCCTGTGACGGTCTCGAGCTGTTTCCGAGAGACGAGCGGCCCGAGCTGAGTTCCCTTCTCCAGCCCAGGTCCGATGGCCAACTTTCGCGCGCGCCCGGCGAGCCCTTCGAGAACCTCGTCGTAGATGCCTCGCTGGACATAGAGGCGAGATCCGGCGGTGCATGCCTGTCCCTGGTTCGCGAAGATCGCAGCCGCCGCGCCGGGGATGGCAGCTTTGAGGTTTGCGTCATCGAACAGGATAACGGGCGATTTGCCGCCCAGCTCGAGAGACACGCGCGCCATCCGGTCCATCGCCGCGTGTCCGATCGTCCGACCGACCGGCGTCGATCCGGTAAAGGCGATCTTGTCGACGCCAGGGTGCGACGTAAGCGCCCCGCCGAGGCCGGGCCCGTCGCCTGTGACGATATTGACGACCCCGTCAGGGATCCCCGCTTCCCGCACCAATTCGCCAAGCCGCAAGGCGGTCATCGGCGTTTCCAGCGCGGGCTTGAGGACGATTGTGCATCCGGTGGCGAGAGCCGGGCCGATCTTCCAAGCGGCCATCATGAGGGGGTAGTTCCAAGGGATGATCGCCGCGACGACACCGACCGGCTCGGGCCGGGTATAGGCGACATACTGACCCCCACCACGCGGCGCCGGGAAGGAGACGTCGAGAGTGCGGCCTTCGAGCTTCGTCGCCCAGCCGGCGATGTAGCGCAAATACTCGATCGCACCTGGGACATCGACCCGCTGCGACAGGATGAGGGGCTTGCCGTTATCCAGCGTCTCGAGCCATGCGAGTTCCTCGGCGTTCGCCTCCACGAGATCAGCGAGACGATGAAGAGCTCGTTCCCTGTCCGCCGGGCGCATAGCTGCCCAGGACGGATCATCGAACGCTGTTCTTGCGGCGCTGACGGCCGCATCCGCATCCTCGGCACCGCCCAAGGCCACCGTTCCGAAGGCTGTGCCGTCGGCGGGGTTGACCACATTGCCTATATCGCCTGAACGGGAAGGCACGAAGTCGCCGCCGATCAGCATGTTGCCCCCAAGGCGGTCGACGGCGCTATGGGCCTTCGCTTCGATCTCGTCGCTCATCTCACGGCCCCCGGTCAGCTCATCTGCGTGCCGCCGTCGACGGCGATGTTCTGTCCGGTGATGAAGGCACTGGCATCTGAGAGCAGCCACTCCGCCGTCCCCACCAGATCGGACGGCTGCAGATTGCTCTGGATCGCCTGCATTTTTCGGATCGTCTCCAGCGCGACATCCTTCTTGTCGGCGAAGAACTCGCTGGTCGCCTCGGTCAACACGGCAGAAGGGGAAATGCCGTTGACCCGGATC
>JAKSDN010000748.1 GCA_022360075.1 Kiloniellales bacterium
ACTTGAGTCCGATGAAATTGGATCAAGTGTCGACCAGAATTGAACCCAAACAAAGAGTTATCTAGTGGGGCGGCCCGGCATTCCGGGATCGGAATGTCGGAGTCGAACCACTAGGATGACTCGAAAGGCCGCCGATTCGTTTCGCTCGCGGGCCGTTAAAGCTCCAGCGACGTTGCGAGCCGGAAGTAGTTCACTCACCTCGGCTAGGAACGCCTCTCCCGCTTTCGATATTGGCCGTCCCGTCGGCACAGCCAGTCCCGTCTTGAATATCAGCCTTGGGCGTAGCGGCCGCTGCACAACGCCGGCTGGCGCTTCTCCGAGGAAGCTGAACGAGTCGACAACGGCGATGCCGGCGCCTTGGCGCACGAGGTCTCGGGCGGCCGCCACCGAACTGACCATGATGTCGGGAAAGCGCTCTTGCCCTTCGCGCGGAGCCCCGTCCCGAAGAAGACGGCTGGTGGCATGGTCCGGGGGAAAGCCTATCCAGTGGTTTGCGAAGACATCGTCGATCGAGACCGTCGACTTGCGCGCCAGCGCATGCCCCTCCGGTACCAGACAGATCAGCGGCATGCTTGCCAGTGTCTCGGTGACGTACTCCGGTTCCGGGCTGCCGAAGAAGTGAACGAAGGCGAAATCGATGGGCAGGTGATCGCTGAGCTTGAAGATGGCTTCGTTGGGAAGCACGTCGATTCGCAGGCGAATGCGGGGATGCTTGCTGCGAAAACGCGCCGCCGCGCGCGGGACGACGGCGTTCGAGAACGAGGGCTGTGTGGCGATCCGAAGGTATCCGTGGTCGAGCCGCCCTAGGCTATGGGCCACGTGTTCGAAATGGCGTGCGTCATCGTGGATCCGCTCGGCCAGCCGATAGAGCATGTCGGCTTCGGCGGTCGGGATGAGCCGGCCGCCCTTCCGATCGAACAGCGACAATCCGAAGCTCTCCTCCAGTTGCCTCAGTATCTTGGTGATATTGGGCTGCGTCATGTGAAGCGTTTCCGCGGCGGCGGTTGCGGTTCCCGTCCGGACTGTGGCGATGAAAACGTCCAACTGCTTGAGTTTCAAAGACATCAATCCCGTCCTCTGGCTTCGGTCGCATCTGCGCCCATCCTATTCCATTTCGTTATAGAGTTTGATCACATTGGAATTTTTCATTCGATCCTACCTCCATCAGAATTCAGCGTCCGGTGCGCCGGTCCTTCACGGCCGTCGTCTTCGGGACCGAAGCCGGGCTGACAGGCGCGACGAAGATCGCGGGCGAAACCGGCGCCTTTGGCGCTTGCCGGCCAAGCAACCAAAACGGGGAGGAAAACCATGCTCAAGCGGGTTCTTGCGGCCGCAGTTTTTCCCATTGGCATCCTGGCGGCTGCGACCGCCGCGGCCGACACCAAGGGATCGGCCGTTCTCGAGCGGATTCAGGAGAACGGCGTCATCAACATCGGTCACCGCGAAGCCTCGGTGCCGTTCTCCTACATCGGCAAGGACGGCGAGCCCATCGGCTACACCATCGACATCTGCGGCCACATCGTCGAGGCCATCAAAGCGCAGCTCGAGCTGAACAGCATTGAAGTCGAATACGTCCCGGTCACCTCGCAGACGCGCATTGCCCTCATCGCGAATGGCACCATCGACATGGAGTGCGGCTCGACGACCAACAATCTGACCCGCCAAAAGCAGGTCGACTATCTGGCCATCACCTTCATCACGGGGACAAGGATCGGGTCCAAGAAGGGATCCGGCATCGCGGAGCTGGAGGACCTGGACGGCAAGAGCCTCGCCCTTTCGCTCGGCACGACCAACGAGAAGGCGATCCGCCGGCTGATGGAGGAGAAGTCCCTCGACATCAAGATCGTGCCGACGAAAGACCACCCGCAAGCCTGGCTGGCGGTGGAGACCGGGCGTGTCGATGCCTATGCCACGGACGCTGCGTTGCTCTTCGGCCTGATCAGCAAGTCGAAGGATCCGAGCGCCTTTCAGGTTACGGGACGCTATCTCACCTACGACCCCTACGGGATCATGGTGCCGCGCAACGATTCCGAGTTCCGGCTGCTCGGCAACAGGGTCATCGCGGACATGATGCGCTCGGGTGAGCTGGAAACCCTTTACCAGAAATGGTTCGAGCCCGGTCCGACCAAGATCGACATGCCGCTTTCCGACACCTTGAGAACCGCGTTCGAGATCCAGGCACTGCCTTACTGATTGCCGAAACCTGGAATGGGCACTCCGTGCCGACAGGAGGGAAGGGGTCGATGGCCACCCCCTCCGCGGCGTGGGGATCGGCCCAGAGCAAGCGCCAATCCGGTCTGGCATCAGCAGCGCGCCAATGAACTACAACTGGAACTGGGAGATCCTCGTTACGCCGCCCTACGGGAGCTGGATCCTCTCCGGCTTGTACTGGACGGTTGCCGTCGCGCTCGCCTCTTGGGTGCTCGCCTTTTTCCTGGGGTCGATCGTCGGCATCATCCGGACGAGCGGGAACGGCGTTCTCGGCGCCATCGGCGCGGCCTATGTCTCGTTGTTCCGGAACATCCCCCTGCTCGTGCAGATGTTCCTTTGGTATTTCGTGGTGCCGGAGCTGCTGCCGGAAGAAGCGGGTCGATGGGTCAAGCGAGACCTGCCCGATCCCGAATTCTGGACGGCGGTCCTGTGCCTGGGCACCTATACGGGGGCGCGGGTCGGCGAACAGGTGCGTGCGGGCATCAACGCGGTCTCGCTCGGCCAGCGGCAGTCGGCCATGGCGATCGGGCTGACGCCCTTGCAGGTCTACCGTTACGTCCTGCTGCCGATCGGCTATCGCATCATCGTGCCGCCTCTCACCAGCGAGTTTCTGGGCGCGTTCAAGAACTCTTCCCTCGCGCTGACGATCGGCGTCCTTGAGCTGACCGCGCAGACGCGCCAGATCGAGGAATACACTTTTCAAGGTTTCGAAGCCTTCACCGCGGCGACGGCCCTCTACATTCTGGTCACCGCGATCGTGATGCTCCTGATGCGGCTGCTTGAAAGCCGGGTTGCGATACCCGGCATG
>JAKSDN010001385.1 GCA_022360075.1 Kiloniellales bacterium
CCTGGGTCGCAGCGGCTCGCGCCGCTCGATCAATATCTGGCCGGGCTTTGTCGACGGGCTGGCCACCCTTCTGCTGGTGGTCATGTTCGTGCTCATGGTCTTCATGATCGCGCAGTACTTCCTCTCGACCGCCTTGAGCGGTCGCGACGAGGCGCTCGCCCGCTTGAACCGCGAGGTCGATGAGCTGGCCGAGCTCCTGGCGCTGGAGCGCGCGGCGAACGCCGACCTGCGCATCAACGTTGCCCAACTGTCCTCGGAGCTGCAGAGCTCGATCGCCCAGCGCGAGACCCTCAGCAACCAGATCTCGGCCCTGCTCGACGAGCGCGAGTCGACCGAGCTGGCCCTGGCCCAGGCGAACGAAGCGAAGGACAGCCTCACGGCCCAGCTCGCCGCCCTGGTCGAGGAGCGCGAAACGCTCGAGCGCCTGCTGGCGGAGGCCGAGGCGGCGACCAGCAGCAGCCGCGAGGAGCTGGAGGCCGCCTACCAGACCATCGAGGCCGACAAGGAGACCATCGAAGCGCAGCTCGCCGACCTCGCCATCCTCAAGAGCCTGAACGACGAGATGGTCGAGAAACTGGCCGGCATGGAGGAGGCCTTGCTCGAGCAGGAAGGCAGCGTCGAGTTCCTCCAGGCACAGATCGCCGAGCTGGAAGCCTCCCTGATGACCCGCGAGGAGCTGCTCGCGGCCCTGCGGCTTGAAACCGACAGCACGAAGCAGGACCTGGCGGCGCAGAGGGATCGGGCCGCCGAGTTGGAGGCCGCGCTCGACCAGTCGAAAGCGTCCATGGCCGACCTGCAGTCCGAGCTCAGCCGCTCTCAGGAGAGCGAGCGCGACCTGACGAGCCGTCTGACCCAATCCGAGGAAGCCGAGCAGGAGCTCGCCGCGCGCCTGGCGCGGGCGGAGCAGGCGCTGCGCGAGCAGAACGCGCTCCTCGCCGCGCTGCGCGCCCAAATGAACCGCCAGGAGCAGACCGCCTCGGATAAGGACCAGGAGCTTTCGGCCTTGGCCGCGCGGATCGAGCAGGCGGAGGCCGAGGCCCGCAGGCGCGAGCAGATGGCCGTCGCGCTCCGCGCCCAGCTCACCGAGTCCGAGGCCCAGACGGCCCGCGAGAAGCAGCTCACCAAGGAGGCTCAGGCGCGGATCAACCTGCTCAACCGGCAGATCGCGGCCCTGCGCCAGCAGCTCGCCCGCCTGGCCGCGACGCTCGAGACGATCGAGGCCGAGAACGCCGAGAAGGACGTGCGCATCGCCGATCTGGGACGGCGTCTCAACGTCGCGCTTGCGACCAAGGTGCAGGAACTGGCGCGCTATCGCTCGGAATTCTTCGGCCGGCTGCGCGAGGTGCTGGGCCGGCGCCAGGACATTCGCGTGGTCGGCGACCGCTTCGTGTTCCAGTCCGAGCTGCTGTTCGAGACCGGCTCGGCGGAGCTCGGCGCCGAGGGCCGGGAGCAGATCGCGCGGCTGGCCGAGACCCTGATCGAGATCGCCGCGCAGATCCCGCCCGACATCGACTGGATCCTCCGCGTCGACGGGCACACCGACAAGCGGCCCATCTTCACCGCGGAGTATCG
>JAKSDN010001388.1 GCA_022360075.1 Kiloniellales bacterium
CGGCCGTTGAACTCGATCCGGTAGCCGGTCGCCCCGTTGGGGTGATTGAGCGGCCCCGTGCGCAGGCGCACGCCCGGCCGCGGCTCCAGGACCTCGCCGGCGGCAAAATCGTGATAGCTGACGTTGGCCGCGAAGATCCGCGGCGGCACCGGGAACAGCGGGGCGGCCATGAAGCGGCAGAGTACGTCGTGCACGCTGCTGTCGGGCACCAGGTGACCGGCCCAAATGCGCACGCGATTGCGCCGGTCGAACATCGGCACGAAGAACGGCAGACCGACGATATGGTCGTGGTGCGTGTGGGTGAGGAAGAGATCGACCTCGAGGCCGGCGTCGGGCGTGCCGTTGGCCTTCAGATGTGCGCCGAGCGGACGCAGCCCGGTGCCGGCATCGAACGCGAAGAGATGCTCGCCGCAGCGGATTTCAAGACATGATGTATTGCCGCCATAACGTTCGTAGTTATGACCTGGACACGCAATAGAACCGCGTACGCCCCAAAACTTGACGAAGAACTCGGAATTCTCGGTCAATTCTCTACCATTCCACCGTTATTTGCGTCTCGACGTTACATCAAGGCGCATGATTGTCACAAGCATCGCTCCCCCGGCGCTTTCGGCACACCCGGTCCGACAATAGAAAGGCTCGCCGCCGGGCGGGATTGACAGTGCGAGACGGGCATGGGAGCCAAAGCCTTCCGCCACGTCTCCCAAGGACGCCATGTCCGAGCGCGCGACCAACTGGACCGGCGTCGTCTTCGGCCTCTCGCTTTCGACCTTCGCCGCCTTTCAACAGTTCAAGCTGCCGCCGGCGCTGCCGCTGCTGCTCGATCAGTACCACTACGACCGGACCCTCGCGGGCGGTTTCATGTCGGTCTACGCGGTCCTGGGCCTGCTGCTCTCGCTCTGGGTCGGCCGGAAGCTGGCGCGCGACGGCTTGATCCGCCTGCTGTTGCCCGCCTTGGCCCTGATGGCGCTCGGCAACCTGATCGCCATGCTCTGGCCGGAGACCGGCCTCGTCATGCTGGCCGCCCGCGCCTTCGAGGGCGCGGCCTTCGCGGTCCTGGCGATCGCCGGCCCGGCCCTCGCCAGCCGCGAGGCCAGCGCCCGGCACCTGCCCTGGGTGATCGGCCTCATGGCCGCCTGGATTCCGACGGGCCAGATCGTCGCGACCCTGGTGGCGCCCCTCGCCTTCGAGCTGATCGGTTGGCGCGCGCTCTGGCTGCTCGGCCTCGCCCTGTGCTTGGCGCTCGGCCTTTGGGCGTTCGTCCTGTGGCGCGGCGCCCGGGTCGATCTGGGCCCGCGCGAGCGTGCCGGTAGCGGCGGCGCGACCGCGCTGGCGGCCGGCGAGCGGAGGCTGCTGTGGCTGGCCGGCGCGACCTTCATGCTCTGGTCGGCCCAGTACTTCGCGGCCATGACCTGGTTGCCGCAATACCTGGTCGAGGCCCATGGACTCGATCTGTCTTTGGCCTTGTTCGGCTACCTGCTGCCGGTCGGCTTCGTGCTGATCTTCAATGTCGCCACCGGCGCCCTGCTGTCGACGGGCGTGCCGCTGCGGCTCTTGCTCCTGACGGCGCTGTCCAGCCAAGTCGCCGTTTGGGCCCTGCAGCCCTTGGCCCAGGGCGGCCTGGCCGGCGAGCTCTGGTTCGGCTTGGGCCTTCTCGTGCTCTACGGCGCCGGGGCGGGGGTCACGCCCGCCTGTCTCTTCGCGCTGCCAAACGCCATTCTGGGGCATGGCAGGGATACCTCCACGGCCTTCGGAATCGTCATGACCGGACGCAACTTGGGCGTCCTGGCCGGTCCGATCGTGCTCGCGGAAGCTTATCGTTGGAGCGGCAGCTGGTTGATCGCTGCGCCGGTCTTCGGGGGGGCGACCGCGTTCGCCCTGCTCTTAGCGCTGGCTGTCGGCCTGAGCCTCGGTCACGGCACCAAGCGATAGCCGCCAGGCTCGGTCACCAGGATCTCGGCATTCGAGGGATCGGCCTCGATCTTCTGGCGCAGCCGGTAGACGTGGGTCTCCAACGTATGGGTGGTGACGCCCGCGTTGTAGCCCCAGACCTCACCGAGCAGCGTGTCGCGGCCGACGATCGTGCTGCCGCTGCGATAGAGATACTTGAGGATGGCGGTTTCCTTCTCGGTCAGGCGCACTTTCTTCTTGTTCTCGCCATGCACCAGCATCTTAGCGCTGGGCCGGAAGGTGTAGGGACCGATGGTGAAGACCGCGTCCTCGCTCTGCTCGTGCTGGCGGAGCTGGGCGCGCAGGCGCGCCAGCAACACGGCCAGCTTGAACGGCTTGGTCACGTAGTCGTTCGCCCCGGCGTCGAGCCCCAGGATGGTATCGGCATCGGACTCGGCCGCGGTCAGCATGATGATCGGCGACTTGACGCCGTTGCGCCGCATCAGGCGGCAGACCTCGCGTCCGTCCATGTCCGGCAGGCCGACATCGAGCAGGATCGCATCGAAATACTCGCTCTTGGCCATCTCGAGGGCGCGGCCGCCGGTCTCGGCCTCGACCGTGGAGAACTCCTCGTGCAGGCGCAGCTGCTCCGACAACGACTGGCGCAGGGCCTCGTCGTCGTCGACCATCAGGATCTTCTTGCCCGCCGTGGCGTTCATCTTCGAGAGTCCAAGCTCCGATCAGGGACAATCACGATCAGATAACATCGGCCCGAGCCGGGTTCAAGGAAGGCACGGAACGTCAACCTCCGGTCGGCTCCGGGCCGAGGATCCGGTCCCGCACCGCAACAAAGAGCGGATGATCCGGCTCGCCGAGCGCATCGACCGCGGTGAAATGGGTGCGACCCGGCAGCGGCACGGTCTGCACCGAGAGCCCCGCCGCGCGCCAGGCCGCCACGAATTCCTCCTGCTGCGTCAAGAACTCAGCGGTCTCCTCGGACCCGACCGCGCAGAGCAAGGCACCCGCCTGGCGTGGCAGATGATGGATCGGCGAGTAGGCCGCGACCGTCTCGGGGTCGAGCGCGACCACCGCCTGGTGATAGCTCAAGCGAATCGGCTCCAGATCGTAGATCCCCGACAGCGCGCAACCGCTCTTCACAACATCTTGAGGCAGATCGTGGTCTCGGGCCCAATCGGTGGTCATCAAGGCGGCGGTCAGGTGCCCGCCGGCCGAATGCCCGGAGACATGGAGCCGATCGCGGTCGAGCCCCTGCCGGTCCGCCTCCCGGTAGAGCCAGGCCAGCGCCGCGCGCACCTGGCGGACCATCTCGGCCAGCGTGGCACCAGGCGCGAGATCGTAGTTGAGCGAGGCATAGGCGATGCCGGCCTCGACGAACGCGGGGGCGAGATAGCTGAAGTCGCCCTTGTCGAGCGCCTGCCAGTAACCGCCGTGGATGAAGGCCATGAGCGGCGCCGGCCTGCCGTCGCCTTGAGCGGCAAAGAGATCGAGGGTCTGGCCCGGGGTATCGCCGTACCTGAGATCCAGGCGGGCACTGAGGCTGCCGCGCGCCGCCGCGCTGTCTTCGGCCCAGCGATCGAAATGGGACTGGAAATCCGGCCAGCGGGCGCGCAGATTGAGTTGCGCGTCCAGGTCAGCTTGATCGTACGTACGATAGATCAGGTCCGTCATCTTCCGAGAGGCGGTTTGAGGGCGGATCGAGGCGGCGATGTCGAGGAACTACGGCGCTTCCCAAGTCCGTCGCCGGGTCCGCCGCGGTCCGGCCCGACAAGGCTGACATGGGCCGGGGCCATCCGTAAAGTGGCCTGATCGAGAACGGTAGCTTCCATGCGCGACGGACTGGCTGAGCGAGAGATTTTGGATGCAGTGACCCTGCGCGCCGTCGACCGCGCGACGGCGGAGCTGCGGCGCGGCGGCATCGTCGTGCTCCAGGGCCCCGACGGTGCCTGCGCCCTGGTCCAGGCCGCCGAGGCCGCGCGCGACGAGACACTGGCCCGCCTGCAAAGCCTGACCGGGCAGCGGCCGTTCCTGCTGTTGACGCGTCAGCGGATCGAAAGCCTGGGCCTGCCGAAAGGCTCGCCGCTGCGCGCGCCGGGCGACGTGGTGGCCTTGCGCTGCGAAGGCTTGACCGCAGCGGTGATCGGCGGCCTTGCGGATCCGACCGAGCGGCAGGGCGTGACCGCCCCGAGGCCAGCCGTGACGTCGGACTCCTTCGCCGCGAGCCCCGCCGTGCTAGGCCCCGCGGCGGTGCATCTGGCGAAGATGGCGCGGCTGCTGCCCGCCGTTCTGCTGGCGCCTTTCGAAAGCCGGCCCGACCTGTCGGCCTTGAGCGCAGCGGAAGACCTCTTGCTCGTGACCAGTCAGGACGTGGTCGACTACCGTTTCGCCGCCGCCCGCTCCTTGGAGATCGTCGCCGAAGCCCGGGTGCCGCTGGCGAATGCAGAGGACACGCGGATCATCGCCTTTCGGCCAAGCGACGGCGGGGTCGAGCATTTGGCGATCCTGATCGGGCGGCCGGACCCGGCGCGGCCGGTCCTGACTCGCCTGCACTCGGAGTGCTTCACGGGCGACCTTCTGGGCAGCCTGCGCTGCGATTGCGGCGATCAGTTGCGCGGCGCCATCACCGAGATCGCCAAGACCGGGGCCGGGGTGTTGCTCTACCTCGCCCAGGAGGGCCGCGGGATCGGCCTTGTGAACAAGCTGCGCGCCTACGCGCTTCAGGACCGCGGGGCCGATACCTTCGAGGCCAACGAGCAGCTCGGCTTCGACGCCGACGAGCGGGTCTACCTGCCGGCCGCCGAGATGCTGCGCAAGCTCGGTTATCAACGAGTCCTGCTCATGACCAACAACCCCGACAAGGTCGCCGGTCTCGCGCGCTGCGGCATCGAGGTTTCCGAGCGGGTCCGGCACAGCTTTCCGTCGAACGGCCACAACGAGTTCTACCTGGCCACGAAGGTGAGCCGCGGCGGTCACCTGTTCTGAGCCGAAGCCCGGCATTTCCTGCCGGGGTGAAACGGCTGGGTAAGAGGAAGTCTCTTTATTTCAATTAGTTAGATGTGGCCCGCCGTTTGCAAGCGATCACGGCGGAGCCCTTGATGAGTTTCGAGACCGCGACCGATCCCCGCATCCGCCCGACCGTCGGCCGCCAGGCGGTGGCCGCGCATGGCGTCCTCGACGGCGACGCGGCCGCCGAGCCGACTGTGGCAGAAGGCGAGGGCTTCGGCTTTGCCGACCTGCTGGACATCGTCAATCCGCTGCAGCACATCCCGGGAGTCTCGACGCTCTATCGCAATCTCACGGGCGACGAGATCAAGGCGCCGGCCAGGATTCTCGGTGGCTTTCTCTACGGCGGCCCGGTCGGCTTCGCGACTTCGGTCGCCAACGCGATCGCCGAGGAGGCCGGCGGCCGCGATCTCGGCGACAGCATGCTGGCCCTGGTCTTCGGCGAGGAAGAAAGCGAGCCCGCCCTCGCGGAGGCGCAATCGGCGCCGGAGGAAGCCGCGCTCGAGCCCGCGGCAGGCGCACCGCAAGCCGAGGATCTCGACCAAGCCATCTCTGAAACGGGGCCGGCGGCCGCGCACAAGGCAGCGAGCGACGCGCCGGCGGTGCCCGCTGTCGCGACCGGAACCGAAGAGCCTTTGACGGGCGCAGCGGCGCTGAAGGCCTTCGTTCAGGATATGCGGCGCATCGGGGCCGATCCGATCGAGACCGAAGCGCCCATAACGCTGCCGCGC
>JAKSDN010000775.1 GCA_022360075.1 Kiloniellales bacterium
GGCCGCCGGCGCCCGCTTCATCGAGGCTTGCCGGCTCGCCTCGCATCTGGCCAACGTCGGCGACGCCAAGACCCTTGTCCTGCACCCCGCCAGCACCACGCATCAGCAGATGTCGGCCGAGCAGCTCGCGGCGGCAGGCGTTGGCGAGGACATGATCCGCCTGTCGGTCGGCCTCGAGGACCCGGCGGACATCGCCGAGGACCTGGGCCAGGCCTTGCGTGCCTCGCAGAAGGCCTGAGCGAAGCCCAGTCCCATGGAGCTTTCGGTCGAGGGGAAAGCCGTTTTTGCGGCGACGGGCGGACGGGCCTTCGATCCCGCGCTGCCGCTCGCGATCTTCGTGCATGGCGCGGGCATGGACCATACGGTCTGGGCCCTGCAGGCGCGCTATTTCGCCCACCATGGCCGCGCGGTGCTGGCGCCCGACCTGCCAGGTCACGGCCGCTCCGAAGGACCGCCGCTGGACTCCATCGCGGCCATCGCCGACTGGCTGGCTGTCCTGATCGCGGCCAGCGGTGCCGAGGCCGCCACCCTCGTCGGCCACTCCATGGGAGCCCTGGCAGCCCTGGACTGCGCCGCCCGCCATGGCGGACGGGTGTCCGGCCTGGCCTTGCTCGGCTGCGCGCCGAAGATGCCGGTGCACCCGGATCTGCTGGCCGCGGCCGAGGAGAACCGGCACGTCGCCTTCGAGCTGGTGAACGACTGGGGCCACGGCCGGCCGGCCCATCTCGGCGGGCACCGCGCGCCGGGCCTTTGGATGCTGGGCGGCGGCGAGCGCCTGCTGGAGCGCTCGGCGCCGGGCGCTCTGCACCGCGACCTGCTCAACTGCGACGCCTACCGGGGCGCCGCGACGGCGGCGGCGGCCGTCGCCTGCCCCTGCCTCGTCGTGATCGGCAGCGAGGACCGCATGACCCCACCCAAGGCCGGCGCTAAGCTGGCCGCCGCCATCGCCAACGCCCGAAGCGTCACGATCGCCGGCAGCGGTCACATGATGATGGTCGAGAAGCCCGACGAAGCCTTGGACGCCTTGAGGAGCCTGCTGTGAACGACACCGTGACCGACCGGCCGCAGCGACAGCAGGACAAGCCCGGCGAGGCGGCCGAGACGCGGGCGGGCTTCGCGCACTTCCTCAATATCCCGACCCGCTGGATGGACAACGACATCTACGGTCACGTGAACAACGTCGTCTATTATTCCTACTTCGACACCGTGATTAACGAATACTTGATCCGCGAGGGCGGGCTCGACATCCAGGATGGCTCGGTGGTTGGGGTCTGCGCGGAATCGGCCTGTCGCTACCGGGCCGCCATGGCCTTCCCCGAAGTTATCGAGGCCGGCCTCAGAGTCGGCCATCTGGGCCGGCGCTCGGTGCGCTACGAGATCGGCCTGTTCCAGAAGGGGCGGGAGGAGGCAGCGGCCGAAGGCCACTTCGTGCATGTCTTCGTCGAGCGCCCGGCCATGACGCCGGTGCCGATCCCGGAATCGATCCGCGGAGCGCTGGAAAGCTTGCGCCTCGGATGAGGCAGGCGAGTCCGCGCAAGATCTTCGGCTTAGACGAAAAATCTTTTAATCAGAGATTGTTAACGCGCGAAAGCTAGGGTTAGGCTTGGCGTCGTAGGCGTCTTCGACTTCCGCCTTGGGGCAGCCCGACTGTGACCAACGCCGATACCACCGTGGCCTTTCTCGACGGCACCTACGAGGAGGCCCTCCAGATGGCGCGCGAGGCGCGGGCCTTCGTGCTCGGCCAGCAGAACGCCGCGCGGCCCAAGCGCGAGCCCCTGCCGCGCATGGCGGTGAGCTATGCCTCGCTGAAGGTGACGGCCCGGCTGACGCAAGTGATCGCCTGGCTGCTCGTGCGGCGCGCCGTGCAGGCGGGCGAGATGACCCTGGAAGAGGCGGCGGCGCCCGAGTACCGGCTCTCCGGCCAGGAAGCCTGCGCGGAGGCTATGCCGGTGCCGGCCGACAGCCTACCGGAAGCCCTGACCGATCTGATGGAGCGCAGCCTGCGCCTCTACGAGCGGATCGCCCGCCTCGATTCCATGATGGACGAGTGACCGGGCGCCGCGCCGCGCCCTCAGCTTTCCTTCAGCCCCAAGCCCTGAAAACGCTTGTTGAACTTGGCAAGCTGGCCGCCGGTGTCGACCAGGCGGTGCACGCCGGTCCAAGCGGGATGGGTGCGCGGGTCGATGTCCAGGCGCAAGGTGTCGCCGGGCTTGCCGTAGGTCGAACGGGTCTTGAACTCCGTGCCGTCGGTCATCACCACGGTGATCTCGTGATAGTCGGGATGGATGTCTTTCTTCATGGCCTGCACTCTCCTGGGCGGCCGGGTGTATAGCCGAGCCTGCGGCCCCGCGCAAGGCCGCATTCGGCGCCCTGGAAGGCGCCCGGCGGCGCAGTTGTACGGCCCCATGCGATGGTTTAGGGATAGCGCCCCATGAGACAGCGGGTGGCACAGGTGGAGGGCGAGCGGCCCCGGGGTCGTGACTTGGGCCAGCTCACCTATCTCTGGCGCTTTGTCCGGCCCTATCGCTTGCAGGTCGCGGGCGCCCTGGTGGCCCTGACCGTGGCCGCGGCGACCGTGCTGGTCCTCGGCCTCGGGCTGCGCAAGCTGGTGGACGAGGGCTTCGCCAGCGGCAATGCGGCGCTGCTCGATCAGGCCGTCCTAGTGCTGATCGGCGTCATCTTGCTCCTGGCCGCCTCGAGCTATGCCCGCTTCTTTCTGGTCTCCTGGATCGGCGAGCGGGTCGTCGCCGACCTGCGCCAGGCGGTCTACGACCATGTCATCACGCTCTCGCCGGCCTACTTCGAGGTCACCCGGACGGGCGAGGTGCAGTCGCGCCTGACCACGGACACCACGCTGTTGCAGCTCGTCGTCGGCACCTCGGCCTCGATCGCGCTGCGCAACCTGCTGCTCTTGATCGGCGGGGCCGTGCTGCTGCTGATCACCTCGCCGAAGCTGACCGGGATCGTCTTCCTCGTCGTGCCGGTGGTGCTGCTGCCGATCCTGATCTTCGGCCGGCGCGTGCGCCGCCTGAGCCGGGCCAGTCAGGACCGGATCGCCGACCTCGGCGCCTATGCTGACGAGACCCTCACGTCGATCCGCACGGTGCAGGCTTTCGTCCACGCGGCGCTGGACCGCACGCGCTTTGGCCAGCGCGTCGAGGCCGCCTTCATGACGGCCATCGAGCGGGTCCGGGCGCGGGCGATCCTCACCGCCCTGGTGATTGTGCTCGCCTTCGGTGCCGTGAGCCTCGTGCTTTGGATCGGTGGCCACGACGTCCTGGCCGGGCGCATCTCCGCCGGCGAGCTCTCGGCCTTCGTGTTCTATGCCGTCATCGTCGCCGGCGCCGTCGGTGCCATCAGCGAGGTGATCGGCGACCTGCAGCGGGCGGCGGGCGCGACCGAGCGCCTGATCGAGCTGCTGCGCACGGAGCCCGAGATCGCCGCGCCCGCGAATCCCTTGCCGCTGCCCCAGCCCGCGCGCGGGGAGCTGCGCTTCGAGAACGTGGTCTTCCACTATCCCTCACGGCCCGATCGCTCCGCGCTCGAAGGCTTCGACCTTGAGGTCGGCGCCGGCGAGAAGGTCGCCATCGTCGGCCCGTCGGGGGCCGGCAAGACCACGGTCTTTCAACTGCTGCTGCGCTTCTACGATCCGCAGGCCGGGCGCATCACCTTCGACGGCCAGCCGCTGACCCAGGTCGAGCCCGACGCGCTGCGTGCGCGCATCGGCCTGGTGCCGCAGGACCCGACGATCTTCTCGGCCGATGCCTGGGAGAACATTCGTTACGGACGCCCCGACGCGAGCGACGAGGAGGTGCTGCAGGCGGCCGAGGCGGCGGCGGCCCGGGACTTCCTCGAGCGCCTGCCCGACGGGCTCGACACCTTTCTCGGCGAGCGCGGCGTCCGGCTGTCCGGCGGTCAGCGCCAGCGCATCGCCATCGCCCGGGCGATCCTGCGCAACCCGGCCCTGTTGCTGCTGGACGAGGCGACCAGTGCGCTCGATGCCGAGAGCGAGCGCGCGGTGCAGCAGGCCCTGGACGGTCTGATGGTCGGCCGCACGACTTTGATCATCGCGCATCGGCTGGCCACGGTGCTCAAGGCGGACCGCATCGTCGTCCTCGACCAAGGCCGCCGCGTGGCCAGCGGCAGTCACGCCGAATTGATCCAGGGCGGCGGGCTTTACGCCAGGTTGGCCGCGCTGCAGTTCGAAACGGGCCAAGCCCCCTTCGAGCCGAAGGCGGCGGCCGGGTCGGGCGGTCGAAGCGTCGCTTAGCCGATCATACGTTTGCAAAGAATCGACATTTATTAACTAAAACTATTTACTCGCTAGTTAACCCTAACGTAGATCAAAGTAAAATTGACATTTGCATCAATTTTTAGATATATTGTTCGAACAAAATATATGGATGGTCGCCTGCGGTTCCCACTTTATCTTAGATCCGGGGGCGACCGGTCCAGCCAATAATGTGGGGGTCCCAATCCGCTGCTCGGAAGCGGGAGTCGGCGTTGCCGCGGTGAGGGCCGGAGATGCAGAACGAACCGTCATTCACAGCGAGGTCCGTCGACCTCGAGCAGCTTGACGACGCTAAGCTCGAAGCTCTCCTGGCCTATTGGGAAGCTCGGCGTGGCGGGCATGTCTATCCCATGCGTCGGGACCTGCTGCCGGAGGATATGGCGTCGCTGCTGACGCGGCTCGCGCTGGTCGACGTCCTGGACGACCGGATCAAGTTCCGCTTTCGGCTCGTCGGCTCGCTGTTGCAGCACGCCTTCGGCGTCGATCCGACGGGCAGCGCGCTCGAAACGATCGCGCCGGCGGCCTACCGCGATCTCTTTGCCGCCCATTTCCGGGCCGTCCTCTGGTCGGAGGCGCCGCTCTGCCGCCAGATCGAGATCCGGCGCGGCCTGCGCTCCTTCACGTTCCGTTGCCTCGTCCTGCCGGTCAGCGAGGATGGCAGCCATCTCGATCGCTTGTTGGTGGCGGCCAACTGGGGAGATCGGGAGGCGCCGGTCCGCGACCTGCTGCGGCCGCGGCGCTTCTGACAGCGCGCGCGATCGCGAGGCTTCTTTACGGTTACTTCTGCGTGAACTTGAGCTCTATGCGGCGATTGCGCCGATAGGAGGCCTCGCTGTCCCCGGGGTCCAGCGGGTGGTGCTCGCCGAAGCCGGTCGCGGCCAGGCGGGTCGGCGGGATGCCCTGCTCGGTCAGGAAGTCGACCACGGACAGAGCGCGTGCCGTCGACAGGGCCCAGTTCGAGCGATACTCCGCGGTGAAGATGGGCCGCTTGTCCGTGTGCCCGTCGACGCGGAGGATCCAGTCGATGTCGGGCGGGATCTGCGCGGCGATCTCGATCAGGGTCTCGGCCAGCCGCGCGATCTGCTCCCGGCCCTCGGCGCCGAGCTCCGCCGAGCCGGTCTCGAACAGCA
>JAKSDN010001151.1 GCA_022360075.1 Kiloniellales bacterium
ACCCAGGCGGGCCTGGTACAGACCGCCTTTACCGCCGCCTTCGCGGTCTCGCTGTTCATCACCTCCTGGCTCTCCGATCACAGCGGCGCCAAGCGGATGTTCCTCTGGTTCTGCTGGCTGGGCGCCGTGGCCGCGATCGGCTTCGCGTTCTTCGCCCGCTCCTTCGAGGCGGCGCTGTGGCTCTATGCCCTCGTCGGATTCACGCAGGGCGGATCCTACACGCCGGCGATCATGCTGGTGGCGCAGCAACTCCCGCCCGCGCGCCGCGGCGCCGGCGTCGGCTGGATGCTGGCGGGCATGTCGGCGGGCTATGTCGGCTCGATCAGCCTGACCCACGGCCTGATCGCCCACTTCGGCTACGAGACCGCTTTCCTGGTCTGCGCCTTCGGCACGATCGTGGGCGCGGCCTTCGGCAGCCTCGCGGCGCGGCGGACCGCGAACCGGACCGCCGGGCCGGCGCCGGCGCAGACGAGCCATAGCGCGCTGCTCAAGGACCGCCGCTCGCTGCTGCTGACCGCCGGCTACATGGGCCACTGCTGGGAACTGTTCGGCGTCTGGGCCTGGGTGCCGGCCTTCCTGATCGCGAGCCTGGGCGACCGCTTCACCCTGGGCGCCGTCGGCCTCGGCGTGGCGATCGCGATCGCGCTGCACCTCTCGGCTTTTTTCGCCTCCTTCACCATGGGCCAGGCCTCCGACCGCTACGGCCGGCGCGCCGTCCTGATCGCCGTCGCCGCGGTCGGCGCGCTCTGCTCCTTCGGCTTCGGCTGGTCCGGCGAGCTGCCGCCGGCCCTGCTGCTCGCCTTCACCGCGCTCTACGGCTTCGCCACGCTGGGCGACTCCTCGGTGCTCTCCACCGCCATGAGCGAGGCCGTGCCGCCCGCCTTCCTCGGCCGCGCGCTCGCCGTGCGCTCGATCCTCGGCATCGGCATCGGCGCCGCCGCCCCCGTCGCCTTCGGCGCAGTGTTGGACCTGAGCGCCCCCGGCGAGGGCTGGGGCTGGGCCTTCGTGCTGATGGGGGTGGGCGGGCTGGTCGCGACCGTGTGCGCGGCGCTGTTGCCGGGCGCGGCTGGGTCTGGTGCTGCGGGGCCGCCCGCGCGACGTTCATGACGGGAGACGGCGCGGGTTCCTGATAAGCTGTGCGGCGAGATGCAAGCGAGAGGAAGCGATCATGGACATCGGCAATATGGCTGTCCTCGCCTTCGATTTGGCGACCCTCGCGGTCTGGCTGTTTGCGATTTACGCAGTCGACGTCCGTTGTGCGGTCGCTACGCACAAGGAGTGTGGAATAATAGGGGACAGACCACGGTTTCAAGAAAACGTGGTGGACTGCACCCATTTTTTCGCATTTTTTACGCCTCTCGCACAGTTTGAACTGCGGCAGACATTGAGGGCTGGCGCAGGTCAGCGATGGCACACTCGGCTCGGGTGATCCAGGTGTTCTGCGCCGCCGGCAAACGCCGCGGGGCGCAGTACCAAGGCTGAGTTCAGCGGCCCCGAGCTCCCTCTGCCGGGTTCGCGCAGAAGATCGCGACCTTGTTGCCCAGGGGATCGCGGAGATATCCGACATAGAAGTGATCGCTGTACTCGGCCCGGAAGCCGGGAGCGCCCTCGTCGGAACCGCCCGCCTGAAGACCAGCGGCGTGAAGGCTACGGACCATCTCATGCGTCTCGGCTTGGAAGGCCGTCATAGAGCCGTTGCCGACGGTCGCCTCTTTCCCGTCGTATGGCTTCGCCACGTAGACCGCGGCGGGGCCGTGGGCTTGGCCGGGTTCGTCCGGAAAGGTGAATTCGACGCCGTTCGGTACTTCCTTCTTCGCGTAGCCGAGCGGGACCAGGATGGCCGCGTAGAACAGCGTGGAGAGCGGAA
>JAKSDN010000928.1 GCA_022360075.1 Kiloniellales bacterium
GGTTGGGCGGCGGCAGGCCGATGCCGAGGAACCCCAAGGTGCCGATGGCGATCGTCGTGTAGCCCAGCCGTAGGCTGAAATCGACAATGAGCGGACCGCGGGCGTTGGGCAGGATTTCCACCAGCATCACCCGCCACGTGGCCTCGCCGCGGATTTTCGCCGCCAGGACATAGGAGCGCTCGCGCAGATCGAGGACCAGGCTGCGAACGATGCGCATGATGGCCGGCCAGCTCGCCAGGGTCACGGCCAAGACGATATTGAGGCCCGACGCCCCGAAGCGGCCGACGATGGTGATGTAGAGGACGATGGCCGGAAAGGCCAAAACCAGGTCGCCCGTGCGGGAGAGCAGGTCATCCATCCAACCTCTGTGGTAGCCTGCGGCCAAGCCGCTCATGATCCCGATGGCATAACCGCAGAGCGTCGCGAGCGGGGCGTAGATGAGGACGGTCCGGGCCCCGTAGAGAAGCCTTGAGAGGACGTCCCGCCCCAACTGGTCCGTGCCCAGCAGAAAGACCGTCTCGTTCGGACCTGGCGCACCCGGCAGGAGGAATGGCGTCATCGTCGCCGTTGGCGGAAAAGGAGCCAAGACCGGGGCACTTACCGCAACCGCGATCCAGAAGACCAGGATTCCGCCCCCGACGGCGATCAGCCAATGACGAGCGACCCAGCTCATTGGAAGCGGATCCGCGGGTTGAGCAGGACGTAACCGACGTCGGCCAGCGTTTGCGCACCGACCGTGATCGCCACGGCGAGTATGGTGCAGCCCTCGATGAGGTACAGATCGCGCGCCAGCGCCGCTTCCAACAGCAACGATCCGAAGCCCTTGTAGGCGAAGAAGTACTCGACGACGACGATACCCGCTATCAGCCAATTGATGTGGAGGAGGACGACGGTGAAGGGCGGGATCAAGGCATTGCGCAGCGCATGGCGCAGGATCACGCGCCAACGCGGAATGCCTTTCAGCCAGGCCGTGCGCATGTAGGGCGCCTGCATGACGTCGGCCATGGAAGCACGCACGATCCGCGCGACGTAACCGACGTCTGCAAGGACCAAGACGAGAACCGGCATGATCATCTCACGCCAGGAGAACCCGTCCAACATGCTGCTGGTTCCCGGCAGCAGGGACAGTGTGAACACGAAGAGCGCGGATACGAAGACCGTGCTGGCAAAAACCGGGACCGAAGTCGACGTGATGCAGATAATCGAGATGATACGATCGACCAGCGACCCCTCGTCCATGCCGGCGACCACGCCCAACACCAAGGCCAAGGGGATCAGGACGGCGAAGAACAGCCCGGCAAGCAGAGCCGTGTTCGAGAGACGGTCCGCTATGACCGACGCGACCGGCGCGCCGTGGCTGAGCGATTGGCCGAAGTCTCCCGTCACGAAATCGCCGAGCCAGTCCAGATAGCGCTGCCACGCCGGCCGGTCATAGCCATGCTCTTCGAGCCAGAGCTCGCGCTGCTCGGGCGTGCTGTAGTTGCCAAGCACGCTTACGGCCACGCTGTCGGGATCGAGCTCGAAGAGGAGGAAAAGGAACAGCGACGCGACCAGCATGGTCGCGACCATCAGAGCCAGCCGTCGGAGTGCGAAGTGGAACACAGAAGGCCTGATTTAGAGCAGCAGCCCGAGGCGGCGAGCCTCGAAGAATGCCATCGATGCGGTGCGGGCGGCGACAGCATCGCCGATAACGTGAACTTCGGCCCCCGAACCGGCGAGCGCTTTCCCAAGACGATTGTCCGGCTTGCTCGGCGTCGCCAGGACCAGGCTGTCGAAGGCGCGCTCCTCCACCTCCTCGGTGAAGAGGTTCATGAGCGTCGCGGTGTTGCCTTGCCAGCGAAGCAAGACCGTCGAGGGCAGCGCCTCCACCCCGAACTCGATGAACTTGGCACGTGTCTCGGATCCCGTCCGCGAACTGTTCAGGGCGGCCGCCGGCTGTTCGGCACTCGTCACCAAGGTCACCCAATGACGCTGCAAAGCCAGATGCAAGGCGGTGCCGCTCGCCGGCCACCAACCGTTGATACCGTCGAGCAGGAGAACGTTCGTGCCCGGTATGACATCTCCCTCCAGCACGTCGTGAACCGTGCAAACATTGTCCTGCTCGACACCCGGCAACACATCGACGTGAGGAAGCGCGGTCTGAAAGCCGTCCCTGGAGGGCTGGGAGCCGGTCGCAACGACGATCACATCCGCATCGAAGCCCTCGATGTCTCCGGCCCCCATTTCCTTGCGCAGCATGACCTGGACCTGCAGCTTTTCGAGCTGGCGCTGATAGTAAGTTAGGAGCTCTCCGATCTCGCCACGCTGCGGTTGCCCGGCGGCCAGTCGGAACTGCCCACCCAGCTCGCCGGCCCTTTCCGACAGGGCGACCTTGTGCCCCCGTTCCGCCGCCACGCGCGCCACCTCCAGGCCGGCCGGCCCGCCGCCCACCACCA
>JAKSDN010001171.1 GCA_022360075.1 Kiloniellales bacterium
CCGCCCTGTCGGATGCGCTGCGGAGCACGGGCACCGGGCTCTATGCGGAGCGCGACGGCCGGCTCATTTTCGCCGAGCATGGCCGTTTGCCGACCGAGGGCGTGGATCGCTACCTGGAATACTATTGGAGCATCGACCCTCGAGTCGGCCGGGTGCCGGCGCTGCAGGTCGGTCAGATTTTCACCGATCTCGACTTCATCACCGAGTCGCAGATGGACCGCCACGAGTACTACCAGGATTTTCTCGCGCCGCTCGGCTTTCGCTACTTCATCGGCGGCCTGCTCGCCAAGCGGAGCTCGCTGCGGGCTTACTACGGGGTGCAGCGCTCGCTTGGGAAGACGGCGCCGGACCAGCAAGAGCGACGGACGCTGGAGATCCTCCAGCCGCACCTGCGCGCGGCCCTGGAGCTGCACCTGCGCTTGGGCGAGCTCGAGTCCGAGGTCGAGTCGCTGGTTCAGGCCATCGACCGGCTGTCGACCGGTGTCGTCTTGTTGAACCGCGATGGCCAGGTCTTGGCGCTGAACGCGGCGGCGGAAGGTCTGATCGCCCGCCGGGATGGCTTGGTGCTGGAGCAGGGCATGCTGGGCGCGCAGCTTCCCCACGAGGCCGTGGTGCTGTCGACGGCGGTGGCCGCGGCGATCGATCTGGCGACGGGCGCCGCGCTCGTTGGCAGCAATGGCTTCCGCGTGAGCCGGCCGTCGGGCCGCGCGGCGCTCGTCTTGACCGTGATCCCCTTGCCGACGGCGCTCGAGAAGACCGGCGGGGCGGTCGCCGCAATCATGATCGCCGATCCCGAACGTGGGGCAGCGCTGCCGGCAGAGGTGATCCGGACGCTCTTCGGGCTGACGCCGGCCGAGGCCCATCTCGCGATCGCCATCAGCGGGGGCGAAACCCTCAAGAACTATGCGCGCACCCGCGGCGTGAGCATCAATACGATCAGGGCCCAGCTCGCCCGGATCATGGCCAAGACCGGCACGAAACGGCAACCGGAGCTGGTGTCCCTGCTGATCGGCTCTGTGCCTCCGGTACGCGAGCCCTAGCGACCGGTCGGGACCGCCCCCGCCCGGCCGTCTTGATCCGGCTAGCGGCCTTCCTTACGGTCTTCCGTGGCGGCCCCGAGCGACGATATGGGCCGCGATGAAGCGATGGGGGCAGAGCCATGAAATCACGTTTCCTTTTTCGCCTTTCGAGGTCCGCGCTTTGCGTCGCCTTTGCGACGTTGTCGCTGAGCGGCGCGCAGGCGGCGGAGGTCATCAAGATCGGCTTCAACGCGCCGCTCACCGGCTTTGCCGCTGCCGACGGCAAGTCGGCCTTGACCGGCGCTGAGCTCGCCGTCGAGCAGGCCAATGCGGACGGTGGTGTCGCTGGCAGGAGCCTGGAGCTCGTGGTCTACGACGACGGCGCCAAGGCCGACGGCGCGGTGCCCGTGGCCAAGAAACTGATCGGCCAGGACAAGGTCGCCATCGGCATCTCCGGCAGTTACTCGGGCGCGACTCGGGCGGCGGCGCAGGTGTTTCAGGACAACCAGGTCCCCTACATCTCGGCCTACGCGATACATCCCGACATCACCCGGGCCGGGCCTTACGTCTTCCGCACCTCTTTCGTCGGCGAGGTCCAGGGCCGGGCGGGCGCCAAGCTGATCGGCGAGAGCCTTGGCAAGAAGCGGGTCGTGCTGATCACGTTGCAGAACGATTTCGGCAAATCGCTGGCCGCCGGCTTCAAGGAGAAGGCCGGCGCCTTCGGCATCGAGATCGTCAACGAGTACCAGTACAGCATCAAGGACCGGCAGTTCGGGCCGATCGTCAGTAAGGTGGCGGCCGACCGCCCCGAGGCGATCTATGCCTCCGGCTATTTCTTCACCGCCGGGCCGCTGGTCAAGCAGCTCCGCGCCAAGGGCATCAAGGTGCCGATCATCGGCCAGGAAGGCTACGACAGCGACAAGTTCATCGAGATCGCCGGCCCAGCCTCGGAAGGCGTCATCATCACCACGTCGCTCGACCGCGACTCGGACGTGCCCGAGACCCGCAGCTTCATCCAGGCTTTCGAGGCCAAGGCGGGCTTCGGCGCCGACATGGTCGCGGCTTCCGCCCACACCGCCGTCAAGGTCGCCGTCGCCGCCTTGCGCGCGGCCGGCAGCGAGGAACCGGCCAAGCTGCGTGACGCCATCGCGGCAATCGACGGCCTGACCGCCTCCACGGGCACGATCGCCTTCA
>JAKSDN010001501.1 GCA_022360075.1 Kiloniellales bacterium
ATTTTCAGCAGCTTGAGGCGAATGCTGCCACATGTGGCCCGGGCCAGGTCGGTGCCTTGCAGGGCGATGCGGCGCAGGGCGCAAATCACCACATAGCACATAGGCCAAGGAGGCGAACCAGAGGCGCAGCTGGTTGGCGCGCAGGCTGTGGGTCGAGGTGCGATCTGAGAAGAGATCAAGCTGACACTCCTTGATCCGGTTCTCCATCTCGCCACGTGCCGCAGTAGCGCTCCTCGTAGAGCGGCCTGACGGCGAGCTCTTCTGCCGTCAGGCTGGTCACCACGAAACGCGTGTTGGCCCCGCCGCGGGTCCACTCCGCCTTGGCCACAACCCGGCGCTGCTGGCTCCAGCTCTTCAGGGTCGACCACAGGAAATCCTTGAAAAGCCGCGCCGGCGCGCCCTCGGCAGCAAGCGAGGCCGCTTCAGCCTCGCCAAGCTCGGCCTCGATCTCGGCCGCCAGCCGCTTGCGGCGGCTGCGCATGTGCCTCCACAAACAGATCGACGAACAGCCTCTCGATCGCCGCAGGATCGTGCGAGACCTTCTGGTAGTACCTCGTGGCCGGGCCGCTCAGCTCCAGACGGTTCAGCGTGCTCTTGCCGGCAAGCGGCGCACAGTCCGCGCGCTTGGCCTCGAGCTTGCCGGCAAGCACCGCAAAGACCGGGTCGTGGCGTAGCTCGTCATGGTCCTCAAGGTCCTCATAGCCCAGCGCGAACCCAAAGATCCGCTGGCCCACGAGCGTCCTCACAGAATGCTCGATCAGCTCCTGGCAGCGCCAGTCCCGAAAGCACGCAGCAAAGCGATCGATCAGCCCAATCGCACGCTCGCCAGCGCCAAGCAGCAGCGCACCGGCATCCGAGGTCATCTCGCCACCAGCAAAATCAGCAACAACTCCGCGCCTTTCAAGGGATGCAAAGTCAAATCGCTCTGAGATACACTCTGAGCGCATCGGGGAACCCCTCTGCTCTGAGATAACTCGTTCTCACAGAACAAGTTTCCCAGTTCCAGAGCCCCGATGCAGCCCTATACTTTGAGAAATCCGGGCTAGCCCATTGCAGGTGCCGAAAGTACCGTAGGCCGCTTTCAGGACGAGTGTCTCAAAGAGACACTCACTACCTCGCTAACCGCCACTGCCTCATCCCAACTACAAGTGAAGTCTGGCGTATCCTCAGCGACGAGCCCCTTTAACCGCTGCTTAGTTTCGTCGGCAACACTTCAACAATGCCGCCAAAATCGCAATGATCGCCACACCTTGAGATACGTATCGAATGACGACATCGCTCGGGATCTGGTTAACATAACCGGCCGGATCGAAATGACCCTCAACGGTCCTGCCGAGGCTCAAGCGCTAGGTTGTTCCTGCCATGTTGACGCGATTACCGGAAGCACGGCTTCCTCTGTCTCTTGCGAGAGCGAGGCTCCTTCACCGACCGGTGGATCGAAAGCGGCCATGGCACTTCGCAACTGTTCGACCTGCGAAGCCTCAAGGTAGTGGCCGTCAGCTGTTTCGAAGCGGTCGACTTGCTTGGATGTGCCCAAGAACCAGTCATCGATCAGTACGTTGTCTCCGCTGCCAACAATCGTGACCTGCAGATCGTTGCCGATCTGGTGGAACCAGAGCTCCCCCGCCGTCACGGTTTCGTCGAACACGATGCAGTCGGTCGTTCCCACATCATTGCTGTTGAAAACAACATCTTGGCCTGCCCCCCAACCGAAGCGATAGGTGTCACCGCCTGTGCCGCCATCCAGCACGTCATTGGTGATCGTGTTCTTGCCCCAGTTGCCGGTGAGATTCTCTATGCCGACCAACTGCTCCGTGATTCCTGCGCTCGGGAAGCTCGCCTGTCCGGTCGTGAGGTTGAATGAGGCATCCACTGTCG
>JAKSDN010000308.1 GCA_022360075.1 Kiloniellales bacterium
GAGAGCATCTGGATCATCGCGCCTTCGATGCCCTGTTGGGTCGCGGTGAAGATGCCGATCGTCACGAATCCCATGTGGGCGACCGAGGAATAGGCGATCTGCTTCTTCATGTCCTTCTGGGCCAGCGCCACCAGGGAAGTGTAGATCACGGCTACGATCGAGAGGCTGAATACCAGCGGCGCGAAGAACTCCGAGGCCTCGGGCAGCATGGGCACGGAAAAGCGCAGGAAGCCGTAGCCGCCCATCTTCAGCAGCACGCCGGCCAGGATCACCGAGCCCGCCGTCGGCGCCTCGACATGGGCGTCCGGCAGCCAGGTATGGACCGGCCACATAGGGATCTTGACCGCGAAGGAGGCGAAGAAGGCGAGCCATAGCCAGGTCTGCATGCTCGCCGGCAGGCTTGTCGTCAGCAGTGTCGGAATATCCGTGGTGTCGGCCTGGAAGTAGACCGCCAGGATGGCGAGCAGCATCAGGACCGAGCCGGTCAGCGTGTAGAGGAAGAACTTGAACGCGGCATAGACCCGGCGCGGCCCGCCCCACACCCCGATGATCAGGAACATCGGGATCAGCACGCCCTCGAAGAAGATGTAGAAGAGCACGAAATCGAGCGCACAGAACATGCCGACCATCAAGGTCTCGAGCACCAGGAAGGCGATCATGTACTCCTTGACGCGGACTTTGATCGCATCCCAGCTCGCGATCACGCAGAGCGGGGTCAGCAGCGTGCAGAGCAGGACGAAGGGCATGGAGATGCCGTCGACGCCCATGTGGTAGGCGATCCCGAAGGCCGGCATCCAATCGATGCGCTCGACCATCTGGAACTCCGCCGTGCCGCGCTCGAAATCGAACCAGATGAAGAGCGAAAGCACGAAGGTCATGAGCGAGGTCCACAGCGCGACGAAACGCGCGTTGCGGGCCACGACCTCCTCTTCCCCGCGGATCGCCAGAATGAAGATCGCACCGACCAGCGGCAGGAAGGTGACAAGCGACAGTATGGGCCAGCCGAGAGTCATATGCGGATCACCCGAGCTGGCTCAGGACGAAGACGCTCGCCAGGACCACGACACCGATGAGCATCGCGAAGGCGTAGTGGAAGACGTAGCCGCTCTGCAGACGGCTGGCCCGGCGCGAGAGGTCGCGCGTCGCAGCGGCGATCCCGTCAGGCCCGACGCCGTCGATCAGGGCACCGTCCCCGGCGCGCCAGAAGCCGGCGCCCAGATAGCGCGCGGGCCGCACGAAGATGCGGTCGAAGAGCTCGTCGTAGTACCACTTGTTCAGCAGGAAGAGATAAAGCGGCCTGAGCCGGCTCACCACGAGGCCCGGCAGATCGGTCCGGACCATGTACATCACGTAGGCAAGCGCGATGCCGGAGACGGCCATGACCAGCGGTAGCAGCTTGACCCAGAGCGGTACGTGGTGGGCCGCCTCGATGCTGTCGTTGCCCTCCAGCACCAGCAGCGCTTCGCGCCAGAAGCCCTCGCGACCGTCACCGACGAAAACGTTGTAGCCCGCGATGCCGGCCAGGATCGCCCCGGCGGCCAGCACGTAGAGCGGCCAGATCATGACCTTGGGCGACTCATGAATATGCGATTGGACCTCGGGCGTCGCGCGCGATTCGCCATGGAAGGTCATGAGCAGCAGCCGCCAGGAGTAGAAGGCCGTCATGAAGGCCGCGGCGATACCCAGCCAGAAGGCCAGCATGCCATGGCTGCTGTGCGCGCCGTAGGCCGCCTCCAGGATCACGTCCTTGGAGTAAAAGCCGGAGAGCCCGAACAGGCCCGGGATGCCGATACCCGCCAGCGACAGGCTGCCGACCCACATGAGGACGTAGGTATAGGGGATCGAACGCCACAGCCCGCCCATCTTGCGCATGTCCTGCTCGTCCGACATGGCGTGGATCACCGAGCCCGCGCAGAGGAACAGGAGCGCCTTGAAGAAGGCGTGGGTGAAGAGATGGAACATGGCCGCGCCGTAGGCCGAGACGCCGGCGGCGAAGAACATGTAGCCGAGCTGGCTGCAGGTCGAATAGGCGATGACCCGCTTGATATCGTTCTGGCAGAGGCCGATGGTCGCGGCGAAGAAGGCCGTGAAGGCGCCGACGTAGGTGACCAGTTCCAGGGCGGTCGGCGCGTACTCGAACATGGGCGACAGGCGGCAGACCATGAACACGCCGGCCGTGACCATGGTCGCCGCGTGGATCAGCGCCGAGACCGGGGTCGGGCCCTCCATGGCGTCCGGCAGCCAGGTGTGCAGGCCGAACTGGGCCGATTTGCCCATGGCACCGATGAACAGCAGGATGCAAGCAATCGTGATCGCGTGGCCTTCGATGCCGAAGACCGTAATGACGTCGTCGGCCTTGCTCGGCACGGCATCGAAGGCCTGATCGAAGCCCACGGTGCCGAACAGCACGAAGCAGGCGGCGATACCGAGGGCGAAGCCGATGTCGCCGACACGATTGACCAGGAAGGCCTTGATCGCCGCCGCGCAGGCCGAGGGCCGCTCGTACCAGAAGCCGATCAACAGGTAGGAGGCGAGGCCCACGCCCTCCCAGCCGAAGAACATCTGCACGAAGTTGTCGGCGGTCACCAGCATCAGCATGAAGAAGGTGAAGATGCTGAGATAGGCGAAGAAGCGCGGGATCGACTTGTCGTGCGACATGTAGCCGATCGAATAGATGTGGATCATCGACGAGCAGACGTTGACCACGATCAGCATCACCGCCGAAAGCGTGTCGAGCCTGATCGCCCAGGAGAGCTCGAGCGTGCCGGAATCGATCCAGGTAAAGAGCTCGGTGACCCGTTCGTTGCCCTCGATCGCGACGTCGAAGAACACGAAGATCGACAGCAGGGCGGCCAGCACCATGAAGGCGCAGGTGGTGAGCTGCGCGCCGCGGTCGCCGATCACGCGGCCGAAGAAGCCGGCGATGATCGCGCCCAGCAGCGGCAGAAAGACGATGGCGACTTCCATCTCCGGCTCAGCCCTTCATCATGTTGATGTCCTCGACCTCGATCGAGCCGCGGTTGCGGAAGTAGACCACCAGGATCGCCAGGCCGATCGCCGCCTCGGCCGCCGCCACGGTCAGCACGAACATGGCGAAGACCTGGCCGACGAGGTCCTGGAGATGGGTCGAGAAGGCCACCAGGTTGATGTTGACCGCGAGCAGCATGAGCTCGATCGACATCAGGATGATGATGACGTTCTTGCGGTTCAGGAAGATGCCGAAGATCCCCAGTGTGAAGAGGATCGCGGCGACAGTCAGGTAGTGGGCGAGGCCGATCTCGAGCATGGTCAGATCCCGCTCCGATTCGGCACTTTCTTAAGCTCGATCGCCCGGCGGCTGTCCATCGAGACCTGGCGCGAGATCGACTGCTTGCGCACGCCCTCGCGCTGGCGCAGCGTCAGCACGATCGCGCCGACCATGGCGACCAGCAGCACCAAGCCGGCGGCCTGGAAGAGGTAGACGTACTTGGTGTAGAGGACGGCGCCCAGCGCCTCGGTGTTGCTGATCTCCTCGACCGGCGGGATCGGAACGCTGGCCACGGCCGAGGCCTCCGGCGAGGCGACCCAGGCGCCGACCACCAGGGTCAGCTCGACGAGCAGGATCAGACCGATCAGCGCGCCAACCGGCAGGTACTGCAGAAAGCCTTCGCGCATCTGCGTGAAGTTGATGTCCAGCATCATGACGACGAAGAGGAACAACACCGCCACCGCGCCGACGTAGACGACGACCAGGATCATCGCCAGGAACTCCGCACCCATCAGCACGAAGAGCGCCGCCGAGTTGAAGAAGGCCAGAATCAGGAACAGCACCGAGTGAACGGGGTTGCGCGACGAGATCACCATCACCGCCGCGGCGATGGTCACGAACGCGAATAGATAAAAGACCAGTCCCTCAATCATTCAGAAGGGCCCCTTCTTGGACGCGCCGTCCTCTTCGGTTGTTCCCCGTCCCGCCGGCCTTGGAAGCCCGGCGCCGCGCTCTTCGCTCGGAGCGCTGTTACCGATAGGGCGCGTCCGCGGCAATGTTCTCTGCGATCTCCGTCTCCCAGCGGTCGCCGTTCGCCAGGAGCTTCTCCTTGTTGTAAAACAGCTCTTCGCGCGTCTCGGCGGCGAACTCGAAGTTCGGCCCCTCGACGATGGCATCGACCGGGCAGGCTTCCTGGCAGAAGCCGCAGTAGATGCACTTGGTCATGTCGATGTCGTAGCGCGTGGTGCGCCGGCTGCCGTCCTCGCGCGGCTCGGCCTCGATCGTGATCGCCTGCGCCGGACAGATCGCCTCGCAGAGCTTGCAGGCGATGCAGCGCTCCTCGCCGTTCGGATAGCGCCGCAAGGCGTGCTCGCCGCGGAAGCGCGGGCTGAGCGGACCCTTCTCGTAGGGATAGTTGAGCGTCACCTTCGGCCGGAAGAAATAGCGCAGCGTAAGCGACATGCCCGACAGGAGCTCGGTCAGCAGGAGGCTACGGGCACTGCGGTCGAAGAATCCCATGATTCGAGACCTCTAGAGGTTGTCGCCGCCGGCCGTCGCGATCGCCGGGTCCGGCGCGACGGCGCTCACCTTAGCCACCGCTGCCCCTTTGGCAAGGCCGGCCGTCGCCATCTCACGGCACCCAGTCGAAGGCCACGAGCACGCCCGCCGTGATCACGACCCAGAGCAGCGAGAAGGGCAGAAAAACCTTCCATCCCAAGCGCATAAGCTGGTCGTAGCGATAACGCGGGAAGGTCGCGCGGACCCATAGGAAGCCGAACAGGACCAGGGCGATCTTGGCGGCGAACCAGATCGGCCCGGGAATCCAGTTGAAGGGCGCGATGTCGAACGGCGGCAGCCAGCCACCCAGGAACAGGATCGTCGTCATCGCGCTCATCAGGATCATGTTGCCGTATTCGCCGAGGAAGAAGAGCGCGAAGGTCATCGAGGAGTATTCGACGAAGAAGCCGGCGACCAGCTCCGACTCGCCTTCCGGCAGGTCGAAAGGCGAGCGATTCGTCTCGGCCAGGACCGAGATAAAGAAGATCACGAACATCGGCAGCAGCGGCACGCAGAACCAGATGTTCTTTTGTGCGAGCACGATGTCCGTCAAATTGAGCGAGCCGACGCAGAGCAGCACGGTGATGATCACGAAGCCCATCGAGACCTCGTAGGACACCATCTGCGCCGCCGAGCGCAGCGCCCCCAGGAAGGGATACTTCGAGTTCGAGGCCCAGCCGGCCATGATCACGCCGTAGACGCCGAGCGAGGAGATGGCGAAGAGGTAGAGGATGCCGCCGTTGATGTCGGCGAGCACCACGCCCTCGTCGAAGGGGATCACCGCCCAGGCGATCATCGCCAGGATGAAGGTGAGCATCGGCGC
>JAKSDN010001057.1 GCA_022360075.1 Kiloniellales bacterium
AGAGAATGGCGACCGGTTCTTCGGCCCATCGTGTGGTTCGCGGGGCGCGCGGGTGGGGCAGGAAGGCACTTGCCGCCTGATGCCAGAAGTTATGGATCGCCCAGAGCCAGAACAGCATCCAGGCGATATGCAGCGAGGCGAGGAGCGACGACATCGCCAGTCCGTAGGCATCGGCCAACGCCGTCTCGAACACGCCCCAGGTCGACCAGGCCAGGAGCGCCCAGGCGCAGAGAGTGACCAGGATCAGGGCAGGCGACTTCTCGGCTGCGACGCCGTGGCCGGTCATGGCCTGCTCTGACCGAGGAAAAGCCATCCTGATGGGCGGCTCTACCCCACCTTCGCCCCGTTTAGTTCCGCGATCGCGTGGCACAGCCGCGGCATGTAGTCGTCGCCGTGGCCCTGGTTGACCGCGATCGTGTAGCTCTGCTTGACCGCGTTGCCGACGGTCGAGGTCACGGGGATCGAGTCCGCCAGGTCCGTGTAGTAGCCGATGTCCTTGCGGGCGTTGCGCAGGCTGAACTGGTGGGCCTTGGCGTCGCCGCCGACCACGCCCTTGACGACGATGTTCTGCAGCAGGCCGCAGTTGAGCGGGCCCGCGGTCAGCACGTCGGTCAGGGTCTTGATGTCGAGCCCGGCCTTGGCCGCGGTGGTCACCGCCTCGGCGTAGACCGCGGTCGAGGCGATCGCGACGAAGTTGTTTATGAGCTTGATCGTGTGGCCGTTGCCGACCTTGCCGACAGGGATGATGTTCTCGGCCCAGGTCTCGAGCAGCGGGCGGATCTCTTTCAGGGTCTTCTTGTCGGCGCCGACGAAGGTGTTGAGCCGGCCGGCCGTGGCCTCCTGCGGCGTGCGGCCGAGCGGCGCGTCGATGAAGCGCACGCCCAGGGGCTTCAGCTCCGCCGCCAGGGCCAGGGTCGAATTGGGATCGGAGGTCGAGCAGTCGACCACGATCAGGCCCTTGCGCGCGCCGGCCTTGATGCCGTCGGCCCGGCGCACGAGGTCCTCGACCTGGATCGAGGAGGTCACGCAGATGAAGATCACGTCGCAGCCCGCGGCCAGCTGCTTGGGGCTCTTGGCCTCCTTGGCGCCGCGCTTCACCAGGTCCTTCACCGGCTTCTTGTTCTTGTGGCCCATCACCGTCAGCGGATAGCCCTTCTCGACGATGTTCTTGGCCATGCCGTGGCCCATCAGGCCGACGCCGATGAACCCGACCTTCTGTTTGTCGCTCATATGCGTTCCTCCCAATCTCGTGTCTCTGCGTGCAGCCTTGGAGCCTGATCTAAAACGCGTTCGGGTCAGAACAATAGGTCAGCAAAAAGCGCACCTACGTTGTCATTGCCGGACTTGATCCGGCAATCCAGGGATCGTTTGACCCAGAGGTGATCCTGGATCACCGGGTCAAGCCCGGTGATGACGATCGGGGTGTTCGAACCGATCCGGCTTCTCCGGCTCATGTTGAGTCAGCCTCATCGAGATCTCCTAGCGCGCGGCGACGATCCTCTGTTCCTGCTCGCCTAGGCCGTCGATGCCGAGGCGTACGGTGCTGCCGACCTCCAGAAAGCGTGGCGGGTCCATACCGAGCGCCACGCCGGGCGGCGTGCCGGTGGTGATCACGTCGCCGGTCTGCAGCGACATGAAGCGGCTGAGGTAGCTGACGATGTGATAGACGTTGAAGATCATGGTCGCGGTGTTGCCGTCCTGCCGGCGCTCGCCGTCGACCTCGAGCCAGATCGCGAGCTTCTGCGGATCGGCGATTTCGTCCGGCGTGACCAGCCAGGGGCCGATCGGGCCGAAGCTATCGGCGCTCTTGCCCTTAACCCACTGGCCCGTGCTCTCGATCTGGAACTTGCGCTCGGAGACGTCGTTGACCACGCAGAAACCGGCGATGTGTCCGGCCGCCTCGGCCTCGGGGATGTAGCTGCCGGGTTTGCCGACGACGATGCCGAGCTCGACCTCGTAGTCGAGCTTCTCCGAGCCATGGGGGACGATGGTGTCGTCGTTCGGCCCGCAGATGCAGCTCGTCGCCTTCATGAAGAGCACCGGCTCGGCCGGGATCGCCAATCCCGATTCCTTCGCGTGGTCCTCGTAGTTCAAGCCGATTGCGGGAAATTTGCCGATCTTGCCGACA
>JAKSDN010001492.1 GCA_022360075.1 Kiloniellales bacterium
CCGCCAGCCCCCACCGAACGGACATCGATCTTCGAGATGCCCAGCATGTCATAGCCGATCGTCGCCTCCTGGCTGACGATGAGGCGGCCGTCCCGAATGGCGGAAACGTCGAACGTCGTGCCGCCCATGTCGACGACCAGGACGTCCGGCTCGGCGGTAAGCTGCTGGGCCGCGACCGGCGCCAGTGTCGGACCGGACATGACGCTGAAGATCGGCCGGGCGATGAGATCGTCGGGCGGCATCATGCCGCCGACGCAGTTGGCGAGCAGCAGCTCGTTCTGATAGCCGGCCTGCTCGAGGGCGCTCAGCACCTTCGTGATGTAGCGGCTGACGATCGGCTTGAGGGAGGCGTCGATAACGCAGGCGACCGTGCGCCGATACTCGCGACCAACGGGGTTGAGCTCGTGACTGAGCGTCACAGGCAAACCGGGACAGAGCTCTTCGACGATCTCCTTGGCACGGATCTCATGGGCGCTATTCACGATCGACCATAGAAAGGCGACGCCCAGCGCTTCCACTCCCGCCGCCTGCAACGCCTGGACGGCGCGCCGTAAGGTCTCCTCGTCCAGCGCTTCGATCTCTTTTCCCTGGGCGGAGATCCGTCCGGGAATCTCCTTGGTGAGGCGGCGCGACACATAGGGCTCGGGAAAGTCGAGATGCCAGTCGAACACCGGCTTGCGAACGGCTTCGCGCATGGTCAGCACGTCCGGGTGGCCCTTGGTGCAGAGGTAGCCGGTCTTCGCCGCCTTTCCCTCGACCAGCGCGTTCGTCGAAACCGTCGAGCCATGGACGATCTGATCGGTCACCTTCAGGAAGTCGGCGAGCGCGAGACCGAAGTGCTCGGCTGCCAGCTCGAGCGAGTCCATGAAACCGACCTGGAACTCGCCGGGCGTGGTGGAGGCCTTGAAGATGTGATGGGCGCCGCTGGCATCCTCGACAAGGCAGTCGGTGAAGGTCCCGCCGACATCGATGCACACGGAAAAACGATCCATCGCCGTCAGCCCTTCGAGCCTTGGCGAAGCGCATCCGTCGCCGCCACGTCGACCACCAGGTCCTGTCCATCGTCGCTGGCCTTGACGACCACACCGTAAACGTCTCGGGCGCGCGCCTCGGAGATCCAACCCCGCTGCAAGGATCGCAGCACCCGCTCCGGTGGCCGACGCCGTGGCTCGCCATAGCCGCCACCGCCGCAGGCACGAAAGGCGACCGCCTCATCGGCGCCGATAGTCACGCTGCCGAAGGGGCTGACCGCGGTAAAGGCGCCCTCTGCATCGCGCACCCAATTGGCCGAGGGGGCCGCATCGCCGCCACCCAAAACGCCTCTCGGCGGGTTGACGTCACCGTCACTGCCGTAGAAGGCCGTCATGACTTCGGCGAGAGGCCGATAGACCCCCTCGATGCCCGGCGCGCCCTCCCACTCACCCGGGCCGCCGGAATCCTCCGCGACACGACGCTCCTCGACCAGAATGGGATACATCGCCTCGACGATCTCGACGGAGTCGAGCGCCATCTGGCCCCCGTCGCAACCGGCGCCCGACAACAGCCAGCCGTCGTAGCCTTCGATCGCACCGCCGCCGCCGAAACCCACGAAGATCTGGTTCACATAGGGCAGGTCGTCTCGTGTGCTGTCGACACCGGAGATGACCGCCTCGCCAATCGCCTGGGCATAGGCCATCTCCGCCATGCCATGGGGCTTGCCGATGGCAGCGAAACAGGCGGAAACGGCGGTGATCAGCCGCGATGACACGTTCGTGGTCGCGACTGAGGTGCCGACCGGATAGCGCGGGATGCCGACCGCGCAGCCCTCCCGCAGCTTGATCCGGATGCGGGCGGCGCTGCCCTCGTTGTGGGGCAGCGTCGGATCCAGATTGTAGAACACGCCGATTCTACAGGCCGCCGTGGCC
>JAKSDN010000324.1 GCA_022360075.1 Kiloniellales bacterium
CCGACCGCCGCCGACGATCAATGCAACCGGACTCTCAGAAGTTGATTTCGACACGAGGGATTTGTTCCCAGGAGATCATGGAATTCAGTATAGTGATATGAAATTCCACAGTGTCAATATTCAGAAGTCGTCCGTCGCAAGCGTGGCGACCCGGTCTCGGCTCCGAGCCGTCCAAGCCGCGAGCTGCTGAGATCAGGTGGCAATGCCGAGTGGCGCCTTGTGTCAGACAGCCGCGAGGCGGATCACATCGGACAAGCTGTTGAAGTAGCGGAAGGGATTGCGCTTCACAGGCGGCTAAGGAATGGCCCTCGCCGGCTCGAGCCCATTTGCTCTGACAAAGTCAGCTTGCGGCAGAGACGATAGTGGTTGGAAGACCCGGCCCTAGTGGTTCAATTCCGACACTTGAGTCCGATGAAATTGGATCAAGTGTCGACCAGAATTGAACCCAAACAAAGAGTTACCTAGTGGGGCGGCCCGACATTCCGGGATCGGAATGTCGAAGTCGAACCACTAGAGAGCTTCGACGTCCACCGGGAACAGCCGCTCCAAATCGTCCGCCTCCATGAGATGAAACACGTTGAAGCGGAAGGCGGGCCCGATCGCGACTTCGGGCGGCGTAAAGGGAAAGGCGACGTTTCCAGCCGTCGATAGGCGGCCTTCGAATCCGTAGTGCAAGAGGCATTGCTTGGTTGTCCGCACGACCTCCTCGGCCCGGTCCAGCGTCGGCGCGATGCACTCCGCCAGGATGAAGGCCTCGCGCGGTGCGGGTGCCGGCGTTTTCCAGTCGTGCCCGCCGTTCACGCCGTAGAGCCGGAAGAGCAATCTGTAGTCCTCGGGCGCCTCCTCGCAGGCGAGGCTGCCGACCAGCTCCTTCAGTCCCGCGAAGATCGATTCGTGGCGCTCGATGAACCGGGGGTCGGTGGTCGCGCAAAGCAGCACGCTGCGCTGGCCGACCAGGCGCGCCCCCTCGAGCTTCACGCGGATGGCGGTCGCCGGCTTGAAGCGGGCGCCGCTTACCCGGGTCCGGCGCGCGTCGAGCGCCTCATAGCGAACATGGCCGAGATCGACGCTGCCACCGGGCTCGCGAATCTCGAAGGGGTCGGCCTGTTCGTAGAGGCCATGTGCGGCGACCGAGTGCGGTGTCGCGGCGCGTGCCGGGTTCATGCTCTCCAACTCGAAGCCTTCGTCGTCGAGCGTGGCCAGGATGGAATCGCGCCCGCCTGGAACACAGCAGATCGAAGCGCATTCGACGATCTTCGCCATGTGGGTGGCGAGGCCGAGCGGGAATCCGAGAATCGCAGGCAGGGCGGCGAAGATCGCCGTGTCGCAGGCCCGGCCCGCAACGACCACGTCGGCGCCGGTCTCCAGCCCACGCCGCATGGCCTCGAGCCCCATCTGTGCGACGAGATGGGCGGCTGCGTCCACCTCGTCCTCGCGAAGCTCCGGCATGGTGTCCATGGGCAGCACCTTGCGCGCGCGTATCGCTTGCTTCACCGTCTCGCGGGGGATGTCGGCCGCGATGCTCGCCAACTTGAAGGAAAGTCCATCCTCGCGCGCAATCTCGCGGACGATTTCCAGAGTCTCGGTGAGGTGGGGCGCGGCGCCCGCGGAGCCCGCGGACCCGATGACCAGGGGAATGTCGAGCGTTCGCGCCGAACGCAGCACCTTTCTTAGATCGCGCTTCGCGCCGGCCCGCGTGGTCGCCATGGTCCCGCTGCCGAGGTAGTTCGGCCCGATGTCGATCGAGCCCATGTCGCAGCCGATCATGTCGGGGCTGCGCTTAAGCCCCTCTTTAAACGCCGCGCTCGGGACGCCGTAACCGAGCTGCCCGGACGCGCCGAGTATGCGCAGTGGGCGCCGGGCGCCGCGCGAGAAGGCCTCGGCCAGGCGTAGTGCCGCGCTCACAGCGCGACGTCCAGCATGGCCGCGTGTTGTTGCGCACCATAGACGTCCCGGTCGCCGAGGTCTCCCGACACGACGTCCCGCGGCATCGTGATCTTGATCGAAAGCGCGGGCTCGTAGGCGAAGATACGCACCTGCTCGAGCGGCTTGGCATAGCGCTCAGACACCTTAAGTTGTAGATCCGGAAGTCGCGCGCGCACGAACTCGAAGCCCTCCCGGGAGGGGAACATCAGGTCGAGGGTCAGGAGGCACGGACCCGCATTCTTGCTGCGGATCGTGGTGGCGATTTCGTCCAAGCGCATGTCCGCTGGCCGGTCCGGATATAAGAGAGGCGGCGCAAACCTATAGGCGCAATTCGCAATCTGTCAACAGTTGACGTAGTTCCGTCGGCTCTATACCGTCCTGAGCATTGGGAAGACGAGGCTGTGAGGCAGCATGTTTTTCAACCGAGCGGGTCTCAGATGAAGGGAGGTGGCGAGCCTGGGCGCAATGCCGCTGAGCTGCGAAGCTGTCTGCGCTCCCTGATCGCGCGCCGGGACGCCCTCCTGATCCCGGGTGCGACCGACGCGCTTGGCGCTCGCCTGATCGAGGACTTGGGATTCGACGCCGTCTATATCACCGGCGCGGGCTTGGCCAACAGTCAACTCGGCGTGCCCGATATCGGGTTGCTCACGCTTAGCGAGTTAGTGGAGGCGACCACGCGGATCGCCGATATCTCGTCCCTGCCGCTCCTCGTCGACATCGACACCGGGTTCGGCAATTCGGTCAACGTATACCGCACGGTTCGCATGCTTGAGCGGGCTGGGGCCTCGGCCCTGCAAATCGAGGATCAGGTGTTTCCGAAGAAGTGTGGGCATTTCTCCGGCAAGGAAGTGATTCCCCTGGATGAGATGCTTGGAAAGCTCAAGGCCGCCCTCGATTCGCGGAATGACCCAGATCTTCAGATCATCGCCCGCACGGATGCGCGTTCCGTCGAGGGCTTCGACCGTGCGCTGGAAAGGGCGAACGCGTTCATCGACGAAGGTGCTGACATCATTTTCGTGGAAGCGCCGCTCGACGTCGATGAGATCCGGCGAATCGCGGAACTACCTGCACCGCAGATCATGAACATCGTCATCGGTGGCAAAACGCCGATGCTCTCCCTGGAGGAGCTAAAAGCCCTTGGGTTCTCGATTGTTCTCTATGCCAACGCCGTCTTGCAAGTGACCATCTCCGCGGTTCAGGCTATGCTTGACCGACTGCGCCGTGAGGGCTCCCTGGCCGGATACGAAACCTGCCTGGCGAGCTTCGAGGAACGGCAGCGCGTGGTTGGCAAGCCGTTCTTTGATGCACTAGAGAAGAGGTACGCGAGCGACTAGGCGGCCAGCCGGCGGTTCGCCGATCGCTGCTCGAGGCTAGGATAGCGGCACCGTGGCGCAGAAACGGATCAAGGCGACTTTCATGCGCGGCGGCACCTCCAAGGCCGTGATGTTCCAACGCCGCGATCTGCCGGCCGATTGTGCCGACTGGGATCCGATATTCCTCGCGGTGATGGGCTCGCCCGATCCCTTTGGCCGCCAACTCGACGGCATGGGCGGCGGTATCTCGTCCCTCTCCAAGGTCTGTATCATCGGTCCGCCGAGCCATCCCGAGGCCGACGTCGACTATACCTTCGCGCAAGTCACGGTCACGCAGGCCTCGGTCGACTACGGAGGCAACTGCGGCAATATGTCCTCGGCGGTGGGACCCTATGCTGTGGAAGAAGGGCTGGTGACGGCGCCGAGAGACGGCGTTGCCGTCGTACGAATCCACAATACGAACACGGGGAAGATCATACGCGCCAGTTTCGAGATGGCTGACGGTATCCCCCTCGTCGAAGGCGGTCTTGCGATCGATGGGGTCGCAGGAAGCGG
>JAKSDN010000282.1 GCA_022360075.1 Kiloniellales bacterium
CATCGAGTGCTTCGTAGTCCGACAAACCGATCAGATCGTAAAGTTCCGCGCGCGTCTGCATCTCGTCCAACATGGTTTGGGTTCCGCCGTCGCGGCGCAGCCTGTCGAAAAGCCGCTGCTAGGCCTTGTTGGCGACACGTAGTGACGAGACGGGCCAGATCACCATGCGGTAGCCCATGGCCTCGAACGCGCTGGCGCTGAAGAACGGCGTCCGGCCGAACTCGGTCATGTTGGCGAGCAGGGGGACATCCGGCATCGCCTTGGCGAAGGCACGGAACATCTCGGCGGTGGTCAGCGCCTCGGGGAATATGGCGTCGGCGCCGGCCTCGCGATAGAGCCTGGCCCGGGCGGCATTGTCCAGGTGGGCTTCGGCCAGGAGCTTCTTCAGCTTGGCGTTTTCCGCCTCGAGCTCCTTAAGCCGGCGTGCGTCGGAGGCCTCTATCCCGCCGTACTTCGCCTTCCAGCGATAAAAGCTCTACTCCAAGATCCTGTGACGGCGCGTGATTTCCTTCACCGCCGTACCGGCCTCCTGATCGCGCAGGATCCTGACGGTCTGCTCTTCCGCAAATCGACGCTTCATCAAAAAGTCCTCCTCCTAGGGAGTACTCTCTAACCGAATGACCCGGATTCGGGGGGCATGTCGCTCCAACTAAACTCTGTCGGGGGCGCCCTGATCGCAAACTCTCAATGCCCTCTTGTGAAACGTTATAACATAACGTACTAAAGTGGTGGTAGGTGGAGGCATCGCATGAGCAAGCGGCGAGAGAAGGTGCAGAAGGAGGTTCTGGCGCTTCTGCGTCGGCACTGCGACCAGCTGTCAGCCTATGATGTTCTAGGAGAGTTGTGCGAGGCCAATCCGAAGATCGCGCCGCCAACGATCTACCGGGTGCTGGCCGATCTGATGGGGCGCGGGCATGTGCATCGCGTTGAATCTCTCAACGTTTCCATCGCGTGTCAGTGCGACCGGCACCAGCACGCCACTTGCATCAAAATTGACGCTGCCGAAGCGCACTGTGAATCCTGCGGAGGGGTGACGACAAAGATCCATGTCGTGGTTGATACCAACGGCATGCCAATAAGCTTGGCTCTCGCTCCCGGTCACCAACATGACTGTCTAAGCACTATCGATCTACTCGACAGTGTACAAGCAGGCGAAACGCTTTTGGCCGATAAGGCTTGCGACTCGGGCGCGATCAGATCTCCGGTCTTCTCGTATGGTGCTTGGTCGAACACTCCGCGGCGTCGCAATCGGCGAGACCCGATTTGTCTCAATCCGTATCCGTATCGGGATCGCAATCTGGTTGAACAGTTCTTCAATCAGATTAAGCGCTGTCGCCGCGTTGTTGCCCGATGCGACAAGCGGGCGGTAAACTTCCTCGCGTTCGTCAAACTCGCGGCGATTCGCATCTGGTTGCGTGTTTACGAGGCCGCGTCCTATGACAAGGCTCTCTCACAAGACGCGGTATCTAATCGCAACTGCCGCCCGTTTCTTCGGCGCCACACATTTCGCAGCCTCCGCCAAATTTTTCAATTTATAGAGTGCTTTAGAATTGATAATGATTCTCATTTGCGATTACAATAAACGCTGTTTGTAAGGATGTGAGCAAAAGTTCATGGTCAAACGTGATGTTCGTCAAATGAACACCTTCAGATACGCTGACTGTTTTTGTGTCTTGCTGAAGCAGCTAGGACTTCTCGATTTTCCGAGACATCTGAAGTGCCCGTCCGGGGTGGGCGATTCGCTTGAGGCTACAACCGCCGCGCGATTTGTCGATGACCTGACTTTGAGGCTTCCTTTTGCGCCGCTGCCGTGGCGGTGGACCTGGACGATCGTGCCGTTGATCAGCGCCCACTCGAAGCCTGGGTTCTGCGAGTGTTCGGTGAAGATGCGCTCGAACATGCCCTTCCCGGCCCAGCGCCGAAAGCGCATTTACGGCGTCATGCATTTGCCGAAATGGGGCGGCCAGTCATATCAGGACGCGCCGGTGCGCAGGCGCCAAAGCACGGCCTCAAGAAACAGCCGGCATGATCGGTCCGCTTCCGGCGCAAAGACCGCCATGCGAGCCGCATGCCGCGAACGGCTACACTTCACTTCGCCAAAGGACCAGAAAACCAACGGAACAACTGTCTCCAGCGCCTAGCTGGATGCGCTTCTCCCGCCCGCTCCGGGCAAGCCGACCCCGACACTGACGCTATACGGATGTTCTGAGAACGCCTGACCGATCAAGGCACCGTTCGGCGTTTCAACGGTCGGCTCCGTGACAACTGCTGCCTCTCAGGGGCTTTTGAACCGGGCTCTGAGGGTTCTGCCAACCGATGCCAAGAACCATCGGATGGGGGTGTTTTTGTGATGTGGATGCACTTGGAGGAATGGGATGAAAAGAAGGTTTGGCCTAATCGGGGCTGCCACGGCATTGACGACAATGTTGACGAGCTTGCCGTTGGCCCCGAGTTGGGCGGAGGAAACGGAAGCGGCGCAACCGATCATCCTACCCACGATCAAGGTATCGGCACAGAAACGTTTGGAGGATCCCATCGAGGTTCCGGTTAGTCTGAAGGTTTTTGATGAACAGGAAATCGAAGACTCCAACATTACGGATGTCGAGGACCTGATAGAGCGGACGCCGAACTTCTCGCAGCTAAAAACCGGCGGCCGGGGCCATACCACGACTCTCAATATGCGCGGCGTCACGTCGTCCAACACGGATACCGGCAATCCGACGGTTGGTGTTTTCGTCGATGGACTGCGCATCGCCCGCGGATACGACTTCGACTTCTACGACGTCGAGCGCGTCGAGATTCTGCGCGGTCCGCAAGGCACGCTTTACGGCGGCAATTCGCCGGCTGGCGTCGTGAACATTGTTTCGAAGCGTCCTGACTTCGTTTGGGAAGGCAAGGCCGACCTGACCATCGGCAGTTTCGAGACCTTTCAGGAGCGGTTCGCAATTGGCGGTCCGCTGTTCGACGACAAAGTGGCCCTCCGGCTTACCGGTATCAAACTCAATTCAGAAGGTTACATCGAAAATCAGAACTTCGATAAAGGGGCTGAAACCCGTGACGATATCAACGTAAGGGGGCAGTTGCTCGTGCAGCCAACGCCCGATCTGGACGTTCTTTTGAATGTGTCCGGGTTCAACTACAGCGGTCGGTTCGGATCATACGCGCCGCTCGCTCAGCTCGAGGAGCAGCCGCACACGGTCTTTAACGGTGAATTGGGCCGCGCCCACCAAAGGAGTTTCTCCCAGATTCTGGATGTGCGCTATCGTGGCGACGCGTTCGATTTCGCCTCGATTTCGGGTCACCGGTACTTCGATTCTGTCGAAAAAATCGATGTCGATTACACGATCGACAACATCGCCTTTGACCGATCGGAGCAGAG
>JAKSDN010000019.1 GCA_022360075.1 Kiloniellales bacterium
CGATGAGCCGCGCAACATCCTCGATCACTGGCCGGCGGATGTCTCGAAGAGCCGCTACTGGACCTCCGACGGCCAGTCGGAGATCAAGCGCAACGAGGCCTTCGTCAGGGTCTGGCGGCATGCCATCGCGCTCGCGTCCCGGATTCTGACGCACTGGGCCGATCCCGAAGGAAGTGTCACCGAGGACATTCTTGACGACCAAGCGGTGCGGCAGGTGACCGGGCCGGGCTTCGACGAAGCCGGATATGACCGGAAGCTGGTTCTCCTGTTCGGCAATCGGGCGAGCCTGTTTACCGGGGCCGATCAGGGTTTCAAGCAAAGCGTGTTGAAGTTCGCCCTGGCCGGCATCGGGAGCCTGCGTCACAGCGCGTTCCACTTCAAGGGACGCGGCGGTTTCGCCCAGGCCCTCGAGCGCGGCATCCCGATGAATGAACCAGATTCTCCGGTTTTGGCCGCAGCACGCGAGCTCTGGCTCGAGGACGCCGCCGAGCGGTCCAGCCGGCTTCTTGCGGTGATGCGTGGCACGCACTTTGAGTTCTTCCTGGATGCCGCTCAGAACCGTGCAGTGTTCGACGCGATCACGGTGCCGACTGGAGACGGGCCGCCGATGCCCCGGTTTCGCCGGATGCTCCGGCGAACCGAGAACGCCTTGCGGCGCAGCGGGCTCACGCTTCGGCTGCCGGCTCCCGGCAATCGGGCCGAGTTGGAAGACCCGGCGCGGCTTTGCCAGTACACGGTCCTGAAGCTGCTCTACGAGCGTGCGTTCCCCCAATGGCTCGGCGGTCGGTCGGCCGACGCCTTGAACCGCTTCATTGACCGTGCCGTCGAGCGCAGCACCAAGGTCGCGCGTAAAATCACCCCGGACAAGCATGCCGTCGCACGGGCCGCCCGCCAGGGAAAACTGCAGGCGGTCGAGACGATCGATCATTTCTTCGACCGGCTATCGGCCGATACCGCAACGGAGATCCGTGTTCAGCGCGGCTACGAAGCCGATGCCGACAAGGCTCACAAGAAGGCAAAGTACATTGACGACCTGCGCTGCGATGTCGTCGCCCAGGCCTTCGAGGCTTACTTGCAGGAAAAAGGATTCGACTGGACGCTCGACGTCGCCGTCGGCAAGGCACCGCCCGAGTCGCCGATTTCCAACCTGGACGATCTGCCCGAGCCCGAGCCGGAGGCAGAGCCCGAGGACTGGCTCGTCATTCTCTATTTCTTGATCCATCTCGTGCCGGTGGACGATATCGCCAGGTTGCAGCACCAGCTTCGAAAATGGACGGTCCTCGAAGGCCGACCGAGCCAAAACGTGCGCGCGGTCGAACGCCTCTTCGGGCTCTATCTCGACATGCATGACGCGAAGTTCGAAGGCGGCGCCGGACTGGCCGGCGCGAACACGCTGCGGCCATTGTTCGAGACCGAGGCCCTGTTCGCGCAGGTCTTTCCGGCGCAGGAGGCCGCCGACCTGGACGGGGAGCGGCGCGTACCGCTGCGCGGCCTGCGCGAGATGCTGCGCTTCGGCAACCTGGGCCGCCTGAAGCCGATCTTCGAGGCGCATCGCATCTCGGAAAAGGACGTGACGGCGCTTTCGGCGAGCGAAAGCGAGACGGAGGGGACCTCGCCGATCGCAGCCGCGCAAGCGAGGCGCCAGGCCCTGCACGAGAAGTGGGTCGAGAGCCGCAGGCGCCTATCGGACGCCGACAAGACCGTCTATCGCGAGGCGCTAGCCACGGTCGTGCGTCACCGCCATCTGGCGGCCCAGGTGACCTTGACCAACCATGTGCGCTTGCATCGCCTGATGATGCAAGTCCTCGGTCGGCTGCTGGACTATGCCGGCCTGTGGGAGCGCGATCTCTATTTCGTCACGCTCGCGTTGATCCACCTGGACGGCACGACGCCGCCCGACCATTTCCAAACTGACCGGGCCAAGAGGCTGTTGACGTCCGGGCGGATAGTCGACGCGCTGAGGTCACTGACCGGAACGCCGCTGCTCGACGACCTGGAACAGCACTTCGGGCGCGGCTTTCTCGATGGCAACGCTGGTGCGGCCGCGATCCGCAACGATCTGGCGCATTTCAACATGCTGCGCGGGGCAGTGGGCGACTTGAACCTCACCGGCTTGGCCGATCGAACGCGCAGGCTGATGTCCTATGACCGCAAGCTCAAGAACGCCGTCAGCAAGTCGATCATCGAGCTGCTGCACCGCGAGGGCCTGACGCTGTGCTGGAGGATGACCGGCCATGCCTTGGCCGATGCGAAGCTCGCGACGCGGCAGGCTAAGCACATCAAGGACGACGGTACCAAGGAGAACCTGCACGGCGCGGCCTTCGTCGCGATGGCCGCTGCGCTGTTCGACGGTGTGGCGCGGAGATGCGATGATGTCCAGTCGCTCGACCACGGCCGGCGAGACCGGCCCAAGAAGCAACGGGGAAAGCGGAGAGGTGGCCGGAAAAAACATGCAAAGGGCCACAGGGATCGGCCGTCGCGGGGCGGTTTCTCGAAGTCGGAGAGATGAATCGTTGCGCGACGGTAAGGATTTATGCCACAGCAGGTTGGAGATCACCCCCGAATGAAGGGGGACTGCACCGATGTCTATGGGGAATTGTGTGCTCATGGTGTTGGAGATCACCCCCGAATGAAGGGGGACTGCACCCCGCTGCCAGGATGGTGGTACGTCTCCACAGTTGGAGATCACCCCCGAATGAAGGGGGACTGCACCCAGCGCGGGCACATGGGTCAATATTAAGGAGTTGGAGATCACCCCCGAATGAAGGGGGACTGCACCAGAGCCCATCGGGTTTCGCCTGACCTACTGGTTGGAGATCACCCCCGAATGAAGGGGGACTGCACCGACCCGCCGCGGCAGGAACAGGTCCGTGTGGTTGGAGATCACCCCCGAATGAAGGGGGACTGCACCAGGGAAAGCAGCCGGATCATACCGTGCGCAGTTGGAGATCACCCCCGAATGAAGGGGGACTGCACCTGTAGAGAAACGGGCCCGGGTCTCTGGCGAGTTGGAGATCACCCCCGAATGAAGGGGGACTGCACCCCGGCAGCGCGAACACGTGGCGCAGCCGGTCGTTGGAGATCACCCCCGAATGAAGGGGGACTGCACCGTTCTGCTGGTCACGGATGGAAGGAACGTCATTGGAGATCACCCGCAAATGAAGAAGGCCGCGCCATCGCGGGCAGTCATGAGGGATCGCCGGGTGTTGCAGGTCGCGTCCGAATTAGGCGGACGCCCCTGTCCTATAGTCGGTGGAGGCCGCCCGTCTTGGCTCTTCTCGGCGTGCCGGTTCTCTGACGCCGAGGCGGTGGCGGGCTGGATTGCTTCGCTTCGCTCGCAATGACGGCGTCGACGGTCACGGCGTGTAGTTGCGATCTGGCTTGGGATCGCGGGTCGACCTTGAGCGGGCGCTACGCCCTCAATCGATCTGATAGTCCAGCCACTCGGCGACCATCTCCTTCAGATGGTCGTCGTGGGTGAAGCGCTCGGTGGTGCCTTCGCCGCGGTTGCGGCCGAGGTCGAGGATGTAGATGTAGTCGGAGACCTTGGTGCACTGGCGCACGTTCTGGTCGACCAGCACGACGGTGATGCCCTGGGCGGGCAGGGTGGCGATGAAGTCGTAGATCTCGCGCGAGATTTTGGGCGCGATCATGGCGGTGGGCTCGTCGAGCATGATGATCTTGGGCTCGACGACGAGCGCGCGGCCGCGCTCGACGAAGCGCTGCTGGCCGCCCGAAAGGCTGCCGGCCAGGTTGCGCCGCCGCTCGGCGAGGATGGGAAAGCGCGCGTAGACCCGCTCGAGGGCGGC
>JAKSDN010000590.1 GCA_022360075.1 Kiloniellales bacterium
ATGATCAGGCCGTACTCGATCACCGTCGTGCCCGAGGTCTCGATCGCCAGACGGCGGAGGGTTCGGGCCGCGTCCCGGGCGAAGCTCATCGCTCTCAGCCTCCCAGGACGATCCAGCGCAAGCCGTTGCCCAGGCACAAGCCCAGGATGCCGACGCCGATCAGGAAGGCGATATTGCCGGGCGAGGACAGTGGGTGCTTCTCGCGCTCCTCCGCACGCCGCTTCGGCTTGCGCGCCTCGCGCCCGCCGAGGACGACGAGATAGGCCCAGTCGAACAACGTCACCCGAATGTTGATGGGATGCCCGCTCGGATTGTTGAGGTCGAGCGCGCCGTCGAGCGCGACGAGCTGCGCCTCGGTGAAGCTCGCGCGCACCGCCGGCGGAACGCGCGCGAGCAGGCGCGCCAAGGTCGCCGAAGGCTCGTAGGCGCTGTCCGGCCGGTCCCGGCGATGCTTCGCAGGCGCGTCCATGGGGTTTTCCCTTCGGTAGGGCGCCCAGAATGCGGCAGAAGTCCTTAAGGCTTCGTGAGCCCGGGTTCTAGGAAGCGCGCTCTTGCAGGCGGACGGCGCGCTGGGTCAGCCTTGCGATCCGCTGCACCGCGAGCATCGAGAGCACGATCGCCGCGGTGAAGACGTAGATGCCGGCGTGGATCGCGACGTCGCTGATCAGGGAGACCTGAACCGCCACGACGATCAGCGCGACCACGAAGACGTCCAGCATCGACCAGCGTCCGAGAGTCTCCATCCACCCGAGATGGCGCCCGAGAGCGGCGCTGTCCGCGTGCCGGCGGTACCAGAGCCGGAGCGCGAGCGTGAGCTTGAGGATCGGAAAGACGACCGTGAAGACGAAGATGATCGCGAAAAGGAAATAGTGGCCCTCGGCCCAGAGCTCCAGGCAGGCCTCCAGGATGGAGAGCCGCTCGCTGAGGAACAGAAAGCGGTCGATCGTCATGATCGGCAGCGTCCAGCCGAGCAGCAAGAGCAGGCCGGAGGCCAGGATCAGGGGTCCGAGCAGCCGGTCGAGGCCGCGGGCCCGGGCCGCCAGGGAGTCCGCGGGCGCCTGCTCTGGATTTCGCTCGTTCGACGCATCCGTCATGCTGGGAGAGAGATCGGACGGATCGTCGCTCTGTGCAAGGATTTAGAGCGCTTTCCGTTCAAACAGAATCGGCGCCGGCCCACGCCCCCACCCGACCATCCCTAGGATACTGGCGTTGGGTGGTCGGTTGGGGGCGTGGGCCGGTTCCGTACGATGGGAAAACGCTCTAGATTCGCCGCGCAGCGGCTACGCGGCGCCCTTTTCCGCCGGGCTGCCGATCAGGTGCACGTCGTGTTGCGGGAAGGGGATGCTGCAGCCGGCCGCTTCCACCGCCAGCTTGGCGGTCTTGTTGAGGTCGAAGAGCAGCGACCAGTAGTCGGCCGTGCTGGTCCAGCAACGCATGTTCAAGTTGACCGAGCTGTCGGCCAGGGCCGCGACCATGACCTCGGGCGCCGGCTCGGCATGGACGCGCTTGTCGCCGGTCAGCAGATCGAGCAGCGCCTTGGAAGCCTTTTCGATGTCGTCGTCGTAGCCGATGCCGACGACGATATCGAGCCGGCGCGTTGCGTGACGCGAATAGTTCACGATGGCGTCCGAGGCGATCTGGCCGTTCGGCACCGTGACGTAGATCCCGTCCGCGGTCTTGAGCTCGGTGTTGAAAAGACCGATCTCCTGGACCGTGCCGCCTTGGCCGCCGGCCTCGATGTAGTCGCCGACCCTGAAGGGGCGCAGGAACAGGAGCATGATCCCGGCGGCGATGTTCGACAGCGTACCTTGCAGGGCGAGGCCGATCCCGAGGCCGAGCGTGCCCAGCACGGCCAGGATGCTGGCGGTCTGAACGCCGAACTGGCCGAGAACGGCGATGACGACGACGATCAGAACCACGTAGCGGGCGACGGTGCCGAGGAACTTCGCGACCGTCGAGTCGGCGCCGTTGATCCTCATCAAATTGGCCTCGACCAGGCGCTTGGCCCAGCCGGCCAGGATCCACCCCAGGATCAGCAAGAGCAGCGCGGCGACGAGATCGAGCCCGTAGTCCAGGATCAGATCGGCGGAAACGCCCATGACGGCGGAAGTGGTCTGTTCCATGCTAGCCCCCGTGAAGAACCCGGCTTTGCCTCGCGATACCGCAAGAGGCGACAAAAGCCCGCAGCTTATCCGCTGAGCAGGACGCTCGCTAGTCCGCGGCAGGCGTGCCAAATCTTTGCCACGGATGACGTTTTTGGGCCACCTGCGGTCTCGGCAGAGGGCTTGCTTGACAGCAGGGAGCGTGGGCCGGAACAACAAGTCACTGGCAAGACGACGAGGGGAGCAGGGAATGAGCTGGCAAAACTGTCCGCAGCCGGACTGCCGTGGCGAAGACCGGCCCGCTCGTCTGGTGATCGAGCCCCGGGCGCGCGACATCGGCGGTTTCGACGTCCGCCGTGTCCTTCCTTCCGCGCGCCGCCGGTTGGTCGGGCCCTTCGTTTTCCTCGACGAGATGGGACCGGCGGCCTTCGCGCCCGGTCGGGGGATCGACGTGCGGCCCCATCCGCACATCGGCCTGGCGACGATCACCTATCTCTTCCAAGGCGAGATCCTGCACCGCGACAGCCTGGGCTTCGTGCAGACGATCGAGCCTGGCGCCGTCAACCTGATGACGGCGGGCCGCGGCATCGTGCATTCCGAGCGGGCGGGAGAGGAGGACCGGGCGCGGGAGTCATGGCTCCACGGCATCCAGTCGTGGATCGCGCTGCCGGCGAGCCAGGAGGAATGCGCGCCGGCCTTCGAGCACCACCCAGCCGACAGCCTGCCGGTCATCGAGCGCGACGGGGTACACCTGAGGCTGATTGCCGGCTCGGCCTACGGTGAGACTTCGCCGGTGCCGATGCGCAGCGCGACCTTCTATCTCGAGGCCAATCTCGAGCCCGGCGCCGATCTCGCGCTGCCCGAGGGCTACGACGAGCGCGCCGTCTACGTGGTCACCGGCGCCGTAACGCTGCACGGCGAGCGTTTCGACGCGGGTCGCATGCTGGTCTTGGGGGACGGGCGCAACGAAACCGTCACGGCCGAAGGGCCGGCCAAGCTGATGCTACTCGGCGGGGCGCCGCTGGATGGCAAGCGTCACATCTGGTGGAACTTCGTCTCCAGCCGCCCGGCGCGTATCGAGCAGGCCAAGGCCGATTGGCAAGCGGGCCGTTTCGCCAAGGTGCCCGGTGACGAAGAGTTCATCCCGCTGCCGGAGTCCTGACCTCGAAGGATACAGGTGAGTCCGATCGGCGTGGCGCGAGCCTTGCCAAAGACGCGGCTCTATCTATCTTCGAAGCTCCTCGACACCGAGTTCGTTCCACAGCCAGGTCACGTCGTAGCTCGCCATGGGTTCGGACGGACCCTGACGACTTGCGTGGTTCTCCACCCGTTTCAGCCAGGAGACCAGCTTGTCGCGCCCGGCCTCGCTCTGCGCGGCCTCTCGCGGCGTGAGGTCGCCGAGCATTGGGATTGGCTCATCGAGTTGCCTGCGATAGTGCTGCTCAAACGTACGGTGGATCACTTCGCGCGACTCCTCGTCGGTGAGGTCAGAGGAGCTTGGAGCCGGTCGCGGCTCGGAAGTTTGGGCGAGCATCTGCTCCAGATCCTGCCGTTCGACCAGAGGCTCGCCGATCAGGCCTTCGAGTGCCGGAATCAGCAGCGCCTGTCCTCTCTCGGCGCGGTTCTGGGAGTTGATGGAGAGCGACAGCATCTTTTCCGTCAGTTCCAGGTTGCCCAGAACCACCGGCCCGTCCTCCATGGTGGTTTCTAGCCTCAATCCGGACGGCGCCGATTTCCTGGCGCCGCGATCCTTCGTGCCGTCAGGCGCAAGCCAGTTCCAGAACGTCGAGGACTCCGAGCGTAGGGCGGACAGCGCGTTGAGAGCGGCGCGCACCCGCTCGGCCGTGGCACCGGGCTTCAGGGGGAAGTGCAGTGTGAGGAACTCGACCGCGTCTCCGTCGCCGTTTCGGAGTTCGGGGAGCTTTGGGTTCAGCGCCAAGTCGAGCTTGTTCTTCAGCCAGCACGTCGTGACGAAGGGGGCGGCATACCGCAGCACGTCGCCATCGTCGAAGGCCTCGTCGATCTCGGCCGGGTCGATCTCCCGACCGAACCTTTCGCTCAGCTCTCGGACCAAATCCCCACCCTTCGACTTCGTCGACTCCCGGACCCGATGCAGGGACTCCAACAGGGAGTCCGCCAGCCCGTGATCGAAGTGCAGCAGCCCGCCGCTGATCAGGGTCTTGTTGCGGACCCGCAAGACCCGCGCCGTGATCCGGTCCCACTGCTTCAAGCTCTTGCTGCCGGAATGCTCCTCGACCCGGACCGGCTCGCCGCCGCGAAAGAGGTCACGGACCAGGAAGGACTCGCCCGGCCGGATGTCGCTGACTTCATAGAGGCTTACCACCGAACTCCGCAGGGCCTTCATGTAGGCCTTGTTCATGGCCTTCTCGTGCCAGCCCCGTCGCTTGAGGTAGTCGTCGACGATGTTCCCATGGTCGTCGAAGTCTCGGCTCAGGAAGTCCTCGAGAGCGCAGCCCCAGGCGATAACCGCCCAGTCTTCGCCGATGACCTCAGCCAAGTCTTCCATGGTAATTTCGGCCGACCGGCAAGCCGGCTCCAGATGGCGCTCCAGAATGTCGTTGAAAGCCTGGGTCCAGGGCTCCCGCGTGAGCCACTTGGTCAAGCCTATAAGGGCGTTCGGCGATCGCATCTTGGCGGGCGTCCTGTGTCAGGGTTGATCCGGTCTAATCGTCGATTCGACCTCCAGGCAAGGCTCAACCGAACTCCTCGCGCCACTTGGCCGCCGTGAGCTCGCTGAGCTCCTCGAAGTACTTCGCATTGGGGTCTTCGCCGACGTCTTCGCCGCTCATGAGCTCGTGCAGATGGGCCGCGAGCACGCTGCCGATCGCATGAATGGCATCATGTCGATCCAACCCGTCGCGCATCAATCGCTCCAGAGTCAGCCGGACCGGGATCTCATCGCCAAGCGCGATCTGGTTCTCCACGCCGACGTGGATCATGGCATGGAGATCCTCGTTCGGCGG
>JAKSDN010000770.1 GCA_022360075.1 Kiloniellales bacterium
TGCAGGCTGCTCGTTCGCCGCCGGTTGCTCCCCACCCCGCCTCACGGCGACGCAGTTACCTTTGGCTTCATGTAATGTGACCTCACATGACAAGGACTCTCACCTCGCTGACAAAACGTAATCACGGACGCACCGAGACGCCCCCTTGGGGCTCCTCAGCATGAGGAAGGCTTTTGGTGGCATTAAGGTTGCGCCTCATGCTGAGGAGCGCTCGAAAGAGCGCGTCTCGAAGCACGCAGGCTGTTTGTCCAGCGCTCCAAGCCCCTTGTCGTTCCCGTCGCGGAACGCCGATCCATTCTCGCCCGGACTTTTGCCCCTCTTACCTCAGGATGAGATAAAGTCTTGGTGGCATTGAGAAATATCCTCATCCTGAGGAGCCCGCGAAGCGGGCGTCTAGAAGGACGCACGCTGTTGGTCCGAGGGTCCCTTTGCGATCCCACAACCTTACGGCCGACAATTCGGGCCCCCTCACCAAAATCACCGAGCCAAAAAACACAAAACCGCCTCCCTGGGCCGGGAAGCGGTCCTTATCTCTGTCCACCTTTGGGCCGCTCCGGTCTCGGGGCGGTACCCGTTTCACCCGCCCCGGCGGGCCGGAGCGGCAGTGATCGCGTGCTTCGCGTCAGGCGTGTACGGCGATGCCGGCGATCTCGTCTTTGATTTTGAGTTTCTCTTTCTTCAGCTCTTGTATTCGTATGTCGTCGGGATGTGGGCGCTGAGCTTCCTCTTCGATCTCCGCCTCCAGGGAGGCATGTTTGGTGCGCAGCACTTCAAGGTGATCCTCGACGGGCATTTCATTCCTCCATAATGCCGATTATGGAACCAGCTAATGGTAGCGCCAGGGTCATGAATTTGCAAAGTTGCGGAACAACCTTTTGGGGATAAGTGTTAACCAATGATTAACAGGCGCTTGGTCATCGGCATGAGCGGGGCGAGCGGCGCGGTCTACGGAATCCGCCTGCTCGAGGCCCTGCGCCCGCTGCCGATCGAGACCCACCTGGTCATGAGCAAGTCGGCCGAGCTCACCTTGGCCTACGAGACCGAGCACAAGGTGGCGCATGTCCAGGCGCTGGCCGACGTCTGCCATCCCGCGTCCGACGTCGGCGCCTCGATCGCCAGCGGCTCCTTTCAGGCCCTCGGCATGGTGGTCGCGCCCTGCTCGATCCGATCCATGGCCGAGATCGCCACCGGCGTGACTTCGAGCCTGCTGACCCGCGCCGCCGACGTAACCCTCAAGGAGCGCCGCCGGCTGGTGCGGATGGTGCGCGAGACGCCCCTGCACACCGGCCATCTGCGCAATCTGCTGGCGCTCTCGGAGATGGGCGCGATCATCGCCCCGCCGGTCCCGGCCTTCTACGCCCTGCCGCAGAGCGTCGAGGCGCTGGTCGACCAGACGGTCGGGCGGGTGCTCGACCTCTTCGAGATCGACTCGCCCCTGGTCAAGCGCTGGGGCGAAGCCACCGACGAGAAGGGCAAGGTCCTGCGCGGCCCGCGCCGCGCGAAGCAGGGCTCGGGAAGCTAATCCACGTAGCTCAGGTGCGCCACCAGACCGGTTTCCGGCAACCAGTGGAGCAGCCGGCAGGCCGGCGGCTCATCGACCCGCGGCACTCTCTCGGCCGCCATGTCGAGCGGATACTGGTAGCCGGTTGCCGGTGTGACATGCACGGCCGTGCCCTGCCAGCGCAGGCTGATCGCCCGGTGGACATGGCCGCAGACGATGGCTTCGATCTCCGGGTGCCGGGCGACCAGCGCGCCGAACGCATCGCCGCCCTCGAAGCCCAGGTTGTCGAACATCGGTACGCCGACGGCAAAGGGTGGATGGTGCATGGCGATCAGGGTCGGCCGCCCCCTGACCTCGGCCAGCCGCTCTTCGATCCAGTCCAGGCGCCGCGCGCAAAGAGCGCCGCCTTCGCGGCCGGGGTCGAGTGTGTCGAGCGCCAGGATGCGCAGCGGAAAACCCTCGATGGCATGGTGCAGGAAGTCCCGCGCGCCGTTGAACCCCGGCATGTCCTCGAAGGCCGCGGCTAGAGGCTCGCGGCGATCGTGGTTGCCCGGGATCAGGCTGTAGGGCATGAGCAGCCGCGACAGCACGTGCCGCAGGGCGGCGTATTCCTCCCGCGCGCCGTCGCGCGTCAGGTCGCCGGTCGCCAGGACCAGATCGGGCGCCGGCTGCAGGTCGACAATATGGGCCACCGCCCGCTCGAGCCGCGCCAGGGTGTCGATCGTCCCTCGCGACGTCTCCGCCACCTCCCCGACATGCATGTCGGTTATCTGCGCAATCAGCATCTCCGTCGACCCACTCACCCCCTTCGGTCGGCAAGCGGTCAGTTTAGCCAGATTCGCGCGGAGATGGGTGATTTGCGGCAGAGATTCCTACCGGAGCAGGAAGAGCCAATGCGCACCTCTGCCTCATCCGAACCCTCGTGCTAAAGCTTGTGAAGAGATTGATGTGGGGCTGGAATACCAAGGTGCGTCCTTCGAGACGCGCCCAGGAGGGCGCTCCTCAGGATGAGGTATATCTTTGCTGGAATTAAGAAATGTCCTCATCCTGAGGAGCCCGCGAAGCGGGCGTCGCGAAGGACGCACAATGGTCGTGCAGAACTACCCGAAAGCTCGAGCCAATAAAATCGCAAGCGCTGAGCCTGTCGAAGCATGAGGGCAAAAGGACGCGGGAGGCACACTGTCCGAAGTCAGAACTATGGGTCCTTCGGGGTAAACCGCCGACTCAGTCGGATCGGCCGTTGCCCCCTTTACTCCGCCGCTGCGTGAGCGGAGGCGTCCATGGCCGCGAAGGTGAGTTGAAACAGGCTGCCGAACCCGGGCTGGACCTCGCGGACCCCGAGGATGCGCAGGCAGTCGGCGAAGGTGGCCTGGTTGGCGGTCACGACCGGCTTGCCGAGCTCGCTTTCGAGCTTCTCGATCACTTCGATGGCGCGGAATCCGGTGCAGGAGATGAAGACCGCCTCGGCCCGGTCGTCGTCGACCTCCTTGGCCCGGTCGTAGGCGACGTAGGGCTCGCATTCCTGGATGTCGGCGGTCTCGACGATGCCGCCGCCGGCCGAGCGGGTGATCTCGAAGCCGTGGTCCTGCAGGAAGCGCTCCTCGATCGCGTTCACCGCGTCGATGTAGGGCGTCGCCATGGCGATCCGCCGCACACCCAGCAGGTTCAGCGCGCGCACCACCGCGGAAGTCGTCGTGGTCGCCGGCACGCCGGTCTCCTCCATGATGTCGATCAGCTTTTGGTCGTAGCCCTTGCCGCCGACGAAGCTGCCCGAGGTGCAGCCGAAGGCGAGCACGCCGATGCGGATCGAGACCAGGCCCGCCGCGCTCTCGGCCGCGTGCTGCTCCATGCCGACCAGGGCCTCGGGCGTGACCTTGTCGAGGAAGACGCGGTTGGCATGGACCGAGACGCCCTCGGGCGCCATGCGGTTGAATTCCGGCTCCATCACCGAGTTGCCGGTTGGGACCATCAGGCCGATGCGGCCATGCCAGCCATACATGGCGCTACTCCCCGGCCGCCGCGACCGCTTGCGGCTCCTCCGGCAGGTCTTCCAGCTTGGCGCCGCTCGACAGCATGTCCTCGATCACGCCCTCTTCCATGCCGATCTGCAAGGCATCGTTGAAGCGGTTGAAGAAGCCGCAGAGCGCCGTGCGCAGCGTCAGCTCGACGATCTGCGCCTCGCTGAAATGCGCCTTCAACTGCTCGAAGATGGCGTCGCCCATGTACTGCGGCTTGGTCGTGACCTGGACGGCGTAGTCCCGGACCAGGAGATCGACGGCGTCGAAGCCCGGCACCTCCGGCTCCAGGATGTTGGCGACGCTTTCCGGCGCCAAGCCCTGCTCGACCAGCCGCGGCGTGTGGTGCGCCACGCA
>JAKSDN010000944.1 GCA_022360075.1 Kiloniellales bacterium
CTTCGGCGAGCGTCGCCGCGTCGTCGAGCCGGAAGCCGGAGAAGAGCGCCCGGGCCTGTGCCAGAGCCTCGCCTTCGAGGGTGTAGCTACCGCTCTGGCGGAAGCCGTTCAACGTGCGTTCCACCGCCGCGCCGTCACGCCCCAGCAGGTCGAACAGCAGGCGCTCGAAGTTGCTGGAGACCTGGATATCCATGGAGGGCGAGAGCGAGGGCTCGACCGGCGCCATGGTCATGGCGCCGCTCGCGAAGAAGCGCGCCAGGATGTCGTTGCGGTTGGAGCCGACGATCAGGCGGCCGACCGGCAGCCCCATCTGCTTGGCCGCGTAGCCGGCGAAGACATTGCCGAAGTTACCGCTCGGCACCGAGAAGGCGACGTCGCGCTCCGGCGCGCCGAGCGCGACGGCGGCCTGAAAGTAGTAGACGATCTGGGCCATGATGCGCGCCCAGTTGATCGAGTTGACCGCCGACAGGCGCACCTCGTCGCGGAAGCCGGTGTCGTTGAACAGCGCCTTCACCAGGTCCTGGCAATCGTCGAAGCTTCCTTCGATGGCGATGTTGTGGACGTTGGCGTCGGTGATGGTGGTCATCTGCCGGCGCTGCACCTCGGAGACCCGGCCCTTGGGATGCAGGATGAAGATCTCGACCCGCTCGCGCCCGCGGCAGGCCTCGATCGCCGCCGAGCCGGTGTCGCCGGAGGTCGCGCCGACGATCGTGATGGTGAGCCCGCGCGCCGCCAGCACCTGGTCGAACAGCCGGCCGACGAGCTGCAGCGCATAGTCCTTGAAGGCCAGCGTCGGCCCGTGGAACAGCTCCATCAGCCAGACCCGGCTGTCGAGCTGCTTCAAGGGCGCCACGGCGGCGTGGTGGAAGCCGGCGTAGGTCGCCTCGGCCATGGCGCGCAGCGTTTCGTCCTCGATAGCGCCGCCGACGAAGGGCCGGATCACCCGGTAGGCGACCTCGGCATAGGACAGCCCGGCCAGCGCCCGGATCTCGTCTTCGGAGAAACGCGGCCAGGACTCGGGCAGGTAGAGCCCGCCGTCGCGGGCGAGCCCCGTCAGCAGAACGTCGTCGAATGCAAGGGCCGGCGCCCGGCCCCGGGTCGAAATGTAGCGCATACCTCACCGCCGCCCCATTCCCGGCGGGCTGGGACTCTAGTGCCGGCCGGGGGGAGAGACAAGACGGCGGCCGGGGGTGGGTTTGGGCGAAAAAGGCGTCATTGCGAGCGCAGCGCGGCAATCCAGCATTGTGAGGCATTGCACGTCGCCAGCGCTGTTGTCGTGCTTTGATGGGCGCACGCCGACCCGACGGAGCCGTTGGCTGGATTGCCACGCTGCGCTCGCAATGACGGTGGAGGTTGAACGGCGGACAGCAACGGCACGTCGCGCTATTCTCGCTTGCGTTGCAGAGCCCTGCGGCGACGCTAAAGCTAGGACTTCCGAGCGTGCCATCGAAGCCGCGCATCTTCGTCTCTTACGCCCGCAGCGATGGGGGAGACTTCGCGTCCGCCCTGAGCGCGCGCTTGCGCGACGACTGCGGCTTCAGCCTATGGCGCGACCTGGCGGACATGGAGGGCGGGAGGGACTGGTGGCCGCAGATCGTCGAGGCGATCACCGGCGTCGAGTACCTGGTCCTGGTGATGACGCCCAACGCGCTCAAGTCGGAGGTGGTCCGGCGCGAATGGCGCCTGGCGCGGCAGGAAGGCGTCTGCGTCGTCCCGGTGATCGGCTCGCCGGAGCTCGATTTCTCGGTCCTGCCCCATTGGATGCAACGCACCCACTTCGTGGACACCGGCAACCCCGAGCAATGGACCCGCTTCGTCCGCACGCTCGAAAGCCCCTGCACGGTGCCGCGCGTGCCGGTCATGGCCGAGGCGCCGCCGGAGGACTTCGTCGAGCGCGAGGCCCCCTTGGGCGCCTTGACGGAGGCCCTGCTCGACGCCGAGCGCGAGGCGCCGGTGGCGATCACGGCGGCGCTGCGCGGTGCCGGCGGTTACGGCAAGACCACGCTCGCTCAGGCGCTCTGCCAGCGCGAGGACATACAGGACGCCTTTCACGACGGCATCCTCTGGGTGACTTTGGGCGAACAGCCGGGCGAGCTGACCGGCCGCGTGCAGGACCTGATCCACGCGCTGAGTGGCGAGAGGCCGGGTTTCGCTACCCAGGAGGCCGCTAGTGCGCATCTGGCCGCCCTGCTCGAAGACCGCCAGGTCCTGATCGTCGTCGACGATGTCTGGAACGGCGCCGACCTGGGCCCCTTCATGAAAGGCGGAAAAGGCTGTGCCCGGCTGATCACGACCCGCGACAACGCGACGCTGCCCAAAGAGGCCCATCGGATTGCGGTGGACGCCATGGAATCGACGGAGGCGGTCGAGCTGTTGTGTCATGGATTGCCGAAGGATGGAATCGAGGGGTTCGATGGCCTGGCGGAACGCCTGGGCGAATGGCCGCTTCTCCTGCGGCTGGTCAACGGCGTCCTGCACGAGCGCATCGTGGCGGCGGGAGAGCCCATCCCGGACGCACTGCGTTACGCCAACCAGGCCTTGGACCGGCGCGGGATCACCGCCTTCGACGCAAAGGACGCCGCGCAGCGCAATGAGGCCGTCTCCGCGACCCTCGCGATCAGTCTGGAGACTCTGAGCGAGGACGAGAGCTCCCGCTTCGCCGAGCTGGCAGTCTTCCCCGAGGACGTCGAGATCCCCTTGGCCACGCTGGAGACGCTCTGGGCCGAGACGGGCGGGCTGGATGACTTCGAGACCGAGGAGCTGTGCCTGCGGCTGTTCCAACGCTCGCTGTTGCTCAGCCTCGATCTCACGGCGCGGCGGATCGGCTTGCACGACGTCGTGCTCGACTACCTGCGCAGCACCGCCAACGACCTCCCCGCCCGTCATCGCCGCCTGCTCGCCGGCTACCGCGCGCGCTGCCCCGACGGCTGGCCGTCGGGGCCGGACGACGGCTATTTCTATCGCTACCTGCCCTATCACCTGGGCCAGGCCGGCGAGCAGGAAGCGCTGCGGGCGCTGCTGACCGACTACGGCTGGATCGAACGGCAGCTCCAGGCGGTCGGGATCAACGCCGTGCTGGCCGGCCACGGCGCGGCGCGCGAGGAGCCCGATCTCACGACGCTGGCGCGCACGCTGCGGCTTTCGGCACCGGCCCTGGCGCGCGATGAGAGCCAGCTCGCGGCGCAGCTTCTCGGCCGGCTGGCGCCCGAGCCTGGGACGGCACTCGATGGTCTGACCGGGACGGCGCGGCAAAGCGCGCCATCTCCGGCGATGCTGCCGCTGCGGCCCAGCCTCACGATGGCCGGCGCCGAGATCCGCCGCTTCGACGGCCACGAGGGTTATGTCTTAGCGGTTGCGATCACAGCAGACGGCAAGCAGGCCCTCTCCGCCTCCTCTGACCGCAGCCTGCGCCTCTGGGACCTGGACAGCGGCGCCGAAATCCGCCGCTTCTCGAGCGACTGGTCCATCCTCTGCTGCGACCTGATCTCCGACCCGCCGCGCGTCGTCTTCGGCGACACGATGGGCCGCATTCACCTGCTGGAGCTGCGCCTGTAGCGGCCGGAGGTCTACGCCCGGCCCCGCTCAGGCCTTGCCCTCGCGCACCGCCGCCAGGCAGGTGCGCATGAGCTCGAGGTAGTAGTCGCGGTCGCGGGCCGCGTCCTGCTTTTCGGCTTGGGCGATGCGCTCGAAGAGGTAGGCGGCGAGGCCGTACTCGGTCTCGGGATAGGGACTCGAGCCGACCAGCTCGCCGACCGTGTCCGCCGCCAGGTTGGCGGCCCTGCCCGCGATCTTGCCGATTTGCATGTCGGGGTCTCCGGGTTGTTGTGTCGCTTCTCAAGTGGTGAGCGCGTCGATGCCGCGGAAGCCCCCCTCACCTAACCTCTCCCCCACTGGGGGGAGAGGGATGCGCAGGCTTGGCGAGGCGATAGCCACACTCCAAATTATCATGCTCGGGCTTGACCCGAGCATCCATGGTCGTTGCGGAACCGCCAGGCCCACCCCACTCGGGTCCCGGTCTGGCCCGTCGATGGACCCTCGGGTCGAGCCCGAGGGTGACACCGAAGGGGCAACTGTCATGCTCGGGCTTGACCCGAGCATCCATGGTCGTTGCGGAACCGCCAGGCCCA
>JAKSDN010000443.1 GCA_022360075.1 Kiloniellales bacterium
CAGGACGGCAACGGGCCGGAGGTGCGCTTCATCATGATCGTCGTGCACCTCAAGGCCTTCGGCGACAGCCAGAGCCGGGCGCGGCGCCGCCTGGCGGCGGAGATCCTGGCCGAGATCATCGAGGACATCCGCGCCAGCACCGACCTGCCGGTGGTTCTCGGCGGCGATTTCAACGAGCGCATCGACAACGACGTGCTCTCCGCCCTGCACAGCGCGCCCGACCTCTTCGCGCTCACCACCGACGACGCCCATGACGACGCCGCCTCCTACATCGGCAGCAGCCGGCGCTCGCTGATCGACCACATCGTGGTCAGCCGCGACGCGAAGCTCGGCGAGATCCAGGGCGACGACGCGGCGATCGTGCGCCTCGACCGCTCGGTGCGCGACTTCGCTGACAAGGTCTCCGACCACGTGCCGCTGGTCTTCCGCCTGGTCTACCGCGACGAGCCGATCGTCATCGACGAGCCCCCGCCGCCGCCGCGCGGTCTGCGCCTGCCGGTGCCGGAGGACGCGGCGGCGGTGCGGGTGGATTTCGAGGCGGGAGGGTGATTCTCATTGCGTGGAGAAAGGCTTTTTCGGCGCTCCGCGCCAGCCCCCCACCCGGCGCTGCGCGCCGACCTCCCCCTCGAGGGGGGAGGCCGTTTAAGTTATTGGTGCATTGACTCATTTCCCTCCCCCGCCTGCGGATGGTGCTGGGCCCAGATCCTCTGCACCGCGGGACGCGCCCGCAGCAAATCGCGGACCCGCGCGACCCTCCGCGAGCCGGCGTAGAGCTGCGCGGGGGCGTAGTGCCACTCGGCCAGCATGAGCAGGTAGACATCGACCGCACTGTAGGTCTCGCCCAGGACGTAGGGGCCGGGATCGAGGGCGTGCCCTTCGATCAGCGCGAAAAGCCGATCGAGCTCCATGGCTGCCGAATCCTTGACCCCTCCGGCGCCAGCCGCGTCGTCCGTGTAGCGCTCGCTGTAGTTCCAGCGCAGATCGGCCTCGTAGAGGCCGGAGGCCAGAAACATCAGCCAGTGCATGAGCCGCGCGCGTTCGGGCGTGCCGGGCGACGGCAGCAGGCCGGCCTCCGGATGGCTGTCGCCGAGATGCAGCACGATGGCGGCGGACTCGGCCATGACCGTGCCGTCGGGCATCATCAGCGCCGGGATCTTGCAGGCCGGGTTGAGCGCGCGATAGGCCGCGCCGCGGTGCTCGCCGACCTTCTTGTCGAGCACCACGATCTCGTATTCGGCGCCGATCTCCTCGAGCATGACATGGGGCGCGAAGGCGCCGGTGTTGGGCGCCCAGTAGAGCTTGTACATCGCCGGATTTCCCAAAGCCGCCAGTTCACTTGCCGGACACGCTAGCATCTCCGCGCAAGAGACGGATAGACGCAAGGTGCCGCATCCAGGGCATAATCCGACCAGCATGACCGAACATCAGCCCCTGCTCGCGCGGCCGCTCGCCAAGCGGCTCGACGCGCTCGACTGGCGCGGCATCGCCGATGCGCTCGACGGCCGCGGCCACGCCACCACACCGGCCCTGCTGACGCCCGAGGAATGCGCGGCCCTGAGCGCGCTCTACGCCGCGCCGGAGCGCTTCCGCAGCCGCGTCGTCATGGCCCGGCACAACTACGGCTCCGGCGAGTACCAGTACTTCGCCTATCCGCTGCCGCGCGCCGTGGCGAGCCTGCGCCGCGGCTTCTACGCCAAGCTGGCGCCGCTCGCCAACCGCTGGGCCGAAGCCCTGGGCCAGGCGCCCTACCCGGCCAAGCTCGAGCGCTTTCTCGAGGCCTGCCACGCGGCCGGTCAGACCCGGCCGACGCCCCTGCTGCTACGCTACGAGGCCGAGGACTACAATTGCCTGCACCAGGACCGCTACGGCGAGATCGCCTTCCCGCTCCAGGTCGCGATCTGCCTGAGCAAGCCCGGCGAGGACTTCACCGGCGGCGCCTTCCTGCTGGTCGAGCAGCGCCCGCGCATGCAGTCGCGCGGCGAAGCGATCGCCCTCGCCCAAGGCGAGGCGGTGATCTTCGCCAACAGCCACCGCCCGGTCGCCGGCAAGCGCGGCACGTACCGCGTCGCCGTGCGCCACGGCGTCAGCCGCCTGCTCTCCGGCCAGCGCACGACGCTCGGGCTGATCTTCCACGATGCGCAGTAGGAGCGCGGAGCCGATGAGATCTCTCTTGTGCGCCCTCTATCGTCGTTCTTTTCATGTCGCGTCGTTAGCCTGTCTCATCCTCCTTACAACCTCGCTCGCCCGAGCCGAGACCCCGCCCCTGCCCGCGCCCGACCAGGTCTTCGCGATCGCGATCAAGCCGCAGGCCAAGCAGCATCCCGACTTCTTCACACCCGAGAAGCTCCTCGCCGCGCTGCCGCGCATGAAGCCGGCCGCGGTCATGGTGCCGATCGGCGGCAAGATCTGGGCGCAGCGCGGCGTGATCGTGCTGAAG
>JAKSDN010001067.1 GCA_022360075.1 Kiloniellales bacterium
GCCATGAAGCTGGCGCAGGAGGGCGAAGCCCTGCGCCTCGACGACATCGCGGTCAAGCTCGGCGAGAGCGACATCGCGGGCAGCGCGGCCTTGTCGCTCGCGGGGGAGCGTCCCGCGGTCGAAGGCGCCTTCACCTCGAGCCTGATCGACTTGGCCGGCCTCACGCCGGCAACCGGTGAATCGGCCGGCGGCGGCGCGGGCGCAGGCGGTCAAGCGGACGACGGTCGGCTCATTCCCGACGATCCCCTGCCGCTCGAGGCCTTGCGGATGGCCGATGCGGCGCTGACCTTCAAGGCCGAAAAGCTGCGTCTGCCCAATGACCTAGAGCTTGCCGCCGTCGACGGAAAACTGACGTTGCAGGCCGGCAAGCTCGAGGTCTCGCCGTTCAGCGCCGGCATCTCGGGCGGCAAGTTGAACGCTACCGTCGCGCTCGATGCGGCGGTGGAGACCCCCACGTTCGCGACCCGCAGCAGCGTCAAGGGACTCGACTACGGACGCCTGCTCAAGGAGATGCAGATCGAAGACGGTGTGGTCGGCAGCCTCGATGCCGATCTCGACCTTCGCGGGCAAGGTGGCTCGCCGCGCGCCATCGCCGCGAGCCTGACCGGTCACAGCGAAGTGCTGTCGAACCAGGGCGTGCTCGACAACGATCTGCTGACCATCGCCTCCGCCGGGCTGGGCGACGTGCTCGGCCCGCTGTTCGGTGATGAGAACAACGTCAAGCTCAACTGCATGGTCAGCCGCTTCGCGTTCGACAAGGGCCTGGCGACCAGCCAGGCGATGATCGTCGATACCGATGCCTTCACGGTTTCCGGCGCCGGCACCGTGGACCTGCGCGCCGAGCAGCTCGACCTCGCCTTCGACACCGAGTCGCGCAAGACCAGCCTGACCAGTCTCGCCGTGCCCTTCAACGTGACGGGCACGCTCGCCTCGCCGACGGTGGCGCCCGATCCTCTGGGCACGGCCCTTGGCGTCGCCAAGACCGCCGGCATGGTGATCAATCCCGTGGCCGGCTTGGCCGTGCTGATCGGCGACCGCCTGGCCGGTGAGATCTCGGGCGACGAGAACCCCTGCCTCGTCGCGCTCGGCGAGGTCAAGCAGAGCGGCGCGCCGGCGGCGAAGCCGAGCGTCGTCGAGGGCGCTGCGGAAGGTGCGGCGGGTGCCGTCGAGGACGCGGTCGAAGGCGTCACTGAAGGGCTCAAGAGCCTGTTCGGGGACTGAAGCGGGCGAAGCCCTGAGCCGGAGGGGAGCTTGGCGCCCGCGAAGATCAAACGCTTCTACAAGGAAGCTAAGGCCGCGTCGGCAGAGACCGGCGCGCGCGAGTTCACGGTCCTGCTCGATGGCCGGCCGGTGAAGACGCCGGGGCGGCGGGCGCTCGTGCTGCCGAGCCTCACCCTGGCCGAGGCGGTCGCCGAGGAATGGTCGGCCCAGGACGCGGAGCTCGTGCCGCAGTCGATGCCGCTGACGTCACTGTGCTGCACCGCGCTCGACATCGTCGCGGTCCGGCGCGAAGCCTGCGAGGCGGAGATCGCCGACTACGGCGGCCATGACCTGGTCTGCTACCGGGCCGAGGCGCCGCAGGCCTTGGTGGCGCGCCAGTCCGACGTTTGGCAGCCGCTGGTCAACTGGGCGGCGCTCGAGCTCGATGCGCCGCTCGTCGTCACCAAGGGCATTGCGCCGGTCGAGCAGCCGGCCGCGGCGACCGCGGCCCTGTCGCGGGCCGTGGCCGCGCACGACGACCTTGGCCTGTCGGCGCTGGCGACCGCGGTCAAGGCGACGGGATCGCTGGTGATCGGCTTGGCCCTGAGTCGCCGCCGCCTCGAGCCCGACGAAGCCTTCGAGGCCGCGGAGCTGGACGCGAGCTATCAGATCGAGCTGTGGGGCGAGGATGCCGAGGCCAGCCGTCGGCGCGCGGCCATCGCGCGGGAACTCCGCTCCGCCGACCGCTTGTTCCGGCTCTGCGCGGAAGCGGCTTGACACCGAACCGTACTGGCTGTGGTCCACGACAGTGGACTTCGTCATTGCGAGCGCAGCGAAGCAAAACAGTCCGGTGCCGCCCGAGCGCTGGCTCTGGATTGCCGCGCCGGCCGAGGCCGGTTCGCAATGACGGCTGACGGCGCGGTTCGGCCCGGTACAGCTCGCTATGAAAGCCTCTACTCCGCCGGGCGAAGTAGCCCCTTGAGCAGGGGCGCGAAGCGCCCCAGGCGTTGCGCGACGGCCTCGCGGTCCACGGCCTCCGGATCCAGCAGGACCTTGCCCAGCGGACGCTGGTCGAGCTTGACGTCGGCCAGCAGCTCCGCCTGGCTCAGGCCGCCGTCGCCGTTCTGGTTGAAGCTCGCCAGCAGGTTCTCGAGACCGACCGCATCGGCGAGCCAAACGCCGAAGGCGATGGCGGCGCGCTCGCCCTTGCGCAGGCTGTCGCCGCGCCATTCGGTCCAGTCCAGCAGCCCCCGTCGCACGTCTTGGAGCTCGGCGAGCGAGACCTTGCTGTCGCCGTCGCGATCGGCAAAACGCCATCCGGCCTCGACGCAGGCGATCGCCGGGCGGTCCTCGCAGATCGGCGTCGAACGCCGAATGAAGTGCTCGAAGGCCTCCACCATGGCGGTCGCCGTCGCAGCCGTCGCGGTTTCGGCAGCTTGGGCCGGGGCAGTACCCAAGGCGCCGATCAGGGCCAGAATCGCAAGGCGCAGTCGCATGCCTGAAATGACCTCACGGGAATCCGCATAAAGGAATGGCAAAGCGATAGCAGGTTTTTAAGGCTCTGCCGAGGCCCATGCAGCGGTCTGGGCATGCCCCGGCTGGCACCGGCGGAGGCCGCATGCTATCGCTTGGCCCGGCCACCGAAGAAACACGAGGGGACCGGGGCATGCAGGACATTCTCCGCCGGCTTGAGGCGAAACGGGACGGCGCGCGGGCCGGGGGCGGGCCGCGTCGGGTCGAGGCGCAGCACGGCAAGGGCAAGCTGACCGCGCGCGAGCGCATCGAGGCGCTGCTCGACACGGACTCCTTCGAGGAATGGGACATGTTCGTCGAGCATCGCTGCAACGACTTCGGCATGCCCGACACCAAGGTTCCGGGCGATGGCGTGGTGACCGGATACGGCACGATCAACGGTCGGCTGGTCTTCGTGTTCAGCCAGGACTTCACGGTGTTTGGCGGTGCGCTCAGCGAAACGCACGCCGAAAAAATCTGCAAGGTGATGGACCAGGCGATGCGCGTCGGCGCGCCGCTGATCGGCCTGAACGATTCCGGCGGCGCGCGCATCCAGGAAGGCGTATCGTCCCTGGCGGGATAC
>JAKSDN010000114.1 GCA_022360075.1 Kiloniellales bacterium
ATCGTCGAGGCCGACCAGCCGATCACCAGCGCCTTCAGCGACGCGGCGCGCGAGCGCCGCTACTGGCAGATCGACGGCCTCGCCCGCGTGCCCTGCGGCGGCACCCACCTCAAGCGCACAAGCGAGATCGGCGCGATCGCCCTGAGGCGCAAGAACATCGGTCGGGGGAAGGAGAGGGTTGAGATTACGCTGGTGGAGGGCACAGGAGACGGCCGAGTTTAAGCAACGCGTGAACGCGTCTCGCCGACGCCAGATTTTCAAGGGCTTGAATGGTGGGCGCGGCTGGGATTGAACCAGCGACCCCTGCCGTGTGAAGACAGTGCTCTCCCGCTGAGCTACGCGCCCGTGTCGAGGGAAATGCTCCCTGGAGCGGCGTCTGGTTTAGGACTCGGCCCGACGGCTGTCAAGGCGGGCCGCCGATTGGCGGTGGTTGGGGCCACGGGGCGCTTGACGTTCGGCCGAGCAGCCTATCTCTTTGCTTGAGCCTCGCTGCCGAGGGAGCCATGCCATGCATGCGATCGCCCGTTCTCTGATGGCCGTCCTTTGCGTGAGCCCCGGCCTTGCCGCAGGTGGAGCCGCACTGGCCCAAAGCGGCGGCCCCTCCAGCTCGGAAACGGCCGTCCCCGGCGCGCCCTTGGCGCTGAGCTACGAGCTTCACGCCGGCGGGCTGCATGCCTTCTCCATCGATACCGAGGTGACCTTGGCGCCGGAGCGCTATGCCCTCGACCTCGAGCTGCGCACCGACGGCTGGCTCTCCTGGATCTTGGATTGGTCCCTGAGCAGCCGGGCCGCAGGGCGCGCCGATGACGCCGGGCTGCGTCCCGAGCGCTTTCGCACCGAAAGCCGCTGGCGCGGCAAGCCGCGCTGGGTCGAGCTGCGCTACGACGGCGGACCGGCGCCGCGGGTCGAGGTCGAACCGCCGCAGGAGGAAGACGACCGCGACCCGGTGCCGGAGGCGCTGCGCGCCGATACGTTGGACCCGCTGACCGCCGGTCTCGCTTTGGTGCATGCGCTCATGACGGGCGGGCGTTGCGAGGGCGAGGCGGCGGTCTTCGACGGCCGGCGCCGCTTCGATGCCCAGGCCGAGGATGCCGGCTCGGCCGAGGTCCCGGTCAGCGATCTTGCGCCCTATGGTGGCGAGGCCGTGGCCTGCCGGCTGAACGTCGTGCCGGTCACCGGTTTCTGGCGCGATGAGCGCAACAACACCGATCCGCAGGAGCTCTTGGTCTACCTGCGCCCGGTGATCGAGGGCCAGCTGCCGGTGCCGGTGCGGGTCGAGGCCGAGACCCGCTTCGGCGCGGTGCGGGTCCATCTGGTCTCGGCCGGGCTGGCGCAGGAGCGGCAGCGGGCGGCCTTGGGTGACTGAACCGCCTGACGCCTCAGCCCCTGGCGCCTAGCCTCGCCAGCGCCGCGCCGATCTCCTCGAAGCGGTCGATGACGGCGTCGGCGCCCATCTCATGGGCGGGCCGGCGGCTGTAGCCGTAGGAGACCAGCACGACCGGCAGCCCGGCATTGCGCGCGGCGGCGACGTCGTTGTGGCTGTCGCCCAGCATGGCCGCGGCCTCCGGCGCCACGCCAAGGCGCTCGAGCGTGCCCAGCAGGTGGCCGCCGTCGGGCTTGCGCACGGCAAAGGCGTCGCCGCCGGCCACGGTCTCGAAGGCGGCGGCCAGCTCCAAGTCGGCCAGCATCCGCTCGCTCGCCGCCTGGGGCTTGTTGGTGCAGACCGCGAGCCTGAGGCCGGCGGCCTTCAGGGCATCGAGCGTCTCCAAGACCCCCGGATAGGGCCGGCTCTCCACGCTGAGCGCCACCTCGTAGTGGCCGAGAAAGCGCTCGACCAAGGCGTCCAGGCCTTGCAAATCGGCGATGCCGCGCGCGGCGAATCCCCGCTCGACCAGCCGCTGCACGCCATCGCCGACCATGTCGGCGACCTCATTGCGGGCGAGCGGCCCATGGCCTTCCTCGGCGAGCAGCTTGTTGAGCGCGGCGGCCAGATCCGGGACCGAGTCGACCAGGGTGCCGTCCAGGTCGATCAGCAGGCCCTCGAATCCGCCCAGATTTTGCTGTGCTCCGTCGTCGCTCTGTGCCATGAAATAGTCCGAAACAAATGGTGATTTGCCTGTTTTGGCAGGCCTATGGCATGTTCCGCGCGCCCTGGGGAAGACGAAGGTTTCTGCCAAGCCGGCAGCATTACCACAAGCCTTGAATCAGCCGAGCCGTGAACCTTAACAAACTCGCCGTGGTCGTCCTCGCCGCCGGGAAAGGGACCCGGATGCGCTCGGACCTGCCCAAGGTGCTGCACCGCGTCGCCGGCCGCTCCATGCTCTCGCACGTCCTCAAGGCGGCGGGCGCGCTCGGACAGGCCGAGATCGTCGTCGTGGTCGGCCCGAACATGGAGGCCGTGGCCCAGGAGGCCGCGCCCCACGGCTGCGTGGTGCAGGAGACGCAGGAGGGCACCGGCCACGCGGTGATGACCGCGCTGGAGGCTTTGGAGGCCTACAACGGCCCGGACAGCGACGTCCTGGTGGTCTTCGGCGACGCGCCGCTGCTGACCAGCGCCAGCCTATCGGCGATGCGCCAGGCCCGCCTGGCCGAGCCGCGGCCCGAGCTGGTGCTGCTCGGCTTCCGGGCCGCCGATCCGACCGGCTACGGCCGGATCCTGCGCGATGCCGAGGGCCGGCCGACCGGGATCGTCGAGCACAAGGACGCGAGCGAGGACCAGCGGCGGATCGATCTCTGCAACGCCGGGCCGATGCTGGTCTCTGGCGCGGCCCTGTTCGCGGACATCCGGTGTATCGACAACAAGAACGCCCAGGGCGAGTACTACCTGACCGATCTGGTGGCGGTCGCTCGGGCCGTCGGACGCGACCTCGGGCTGGTCGAGGCCGACGAGGACGAGGTGATGGGCATCAACTCCCGCGCCGAACTCGCCGCCGCCGAGGCCGTGCTGCAGGATCACCTGCGCGCCCGGGCCATGGCCGAGGGCGCGACGCTGGTCGATCCCGACAACGTCTGGCTCTCGATCGACACCCAGCTCGGCCGCGATGTCACGATCCAGCCCGGCGTCATCATCGGACCGGGCGTGAGCATCGGCGACCGGGTCGAGATCCGCGGTTTCTGCCATCTCGAGGGCGTGACCATCGAGGCCGACGCCGTCGTCGGGCCCTACGCCCGCCTACGGCCGGGCTCCGTGATCGGGCCCGGCGCGCGGGTCGGCAACTTCGTCGAGGTCAAGAACGCGAGCCTGGGGCCGGGCGCCAAGGCCAATCACTTGAGCTACGTCGGCGACGCCTCGGTCGGAGCCGGAGCGAACGTCGGCGCGGGCACCATCACCTGCAACTACGACGGCTTCGGCAAGCACCGCACGGAGATCGGCGAGGGCGCCTTCATCGGCTCCAACACCGCGCTGGTCGCGCCGGTCACCGTCGCCGCCGGCGCGCTGATCGCCGCGGGCAGCACGATCACCGACGACGTCGAGCCCGACGCCCTGGCCGTGGCGCGGGGCCGGCAGACCAACATCGGCCGCGGCGCCGCGCGCTTCCGCGAGGACCGGCTGGCGCGCAAGCGGGCCAAGACCGGGACTTAATCCGGACTTAAGCGACCGGGACATAGGAGTAAGACCGCCATGTGTGGAATTATCGGCATTCTGGGTCAGGCGCCGGTCGCGCCGCTGCTGATCGACGGCCTCAAGCGGCTGGAGTACCGCGGCTACGACTCCGCCGGCGTCGCCACGCTGGTCAACGGCCGCATCGAGCGGCGCCGCGCCGAGGGCAAGCTCGGCAATCTCAAGGCGCTGCTCGAGGAAGACCCGGTCGCCGGCACCATGGGCATCGGCCACACCCGCTGGGCGACCCACGGCCGGCCGAGCGAGGTCAACGCCCATCCCCACGCCAGCGAGCGGGTCGCCATCGTCCACAACGGCATCATCGAGAACTTTCAGGAGCTGCGCCGCGAGCTCGAGGCCGCCGGCCACAGCTTCGAGACCGAGACCGACACCGAGACCGTCGTCCACTTGGTCACCGAATTCCTGAACCAGCAGATGACGCCGCAGGAGGCGACCGCCGCGACGCTCAAGCGCCTGGAAGGCGCCTTCGCCCTCGCCATTGTCTTCGCGGGCCGCCACGACCTGATGATCGGCGCACGGCGCGGCTCGCCACTCGCGGTCGGCTACGGCGACGGCGAGATGTACCTGGGCTCCGACGCCCTGGCGCTCGCGCCCCTGACCGACCGGATCTGCTACCTGGAGGAGGGCGACTGGGTGGTGCTGAGCGCCGACGGCGCCGAGGTCCACGACGAGAGCGACGCCCCGGTTCGGCGCGAGATCAAGCAGACCGCGCTCTCCGGTGCCCTGATCGGCAAGGGCCAATACCGCCACTTCATGCAGAAGGAGATCTTCGAGCAGCCGGCGGTCATCGGCGAGACCCTGCAGTCCTTCGTCAACCCGATGAGCCGCACGGTCGCGCTGCCCGAGCTGCCGTTCGATCTCGGCGAGGTGCCGCGCATCACCATGATCGCCTGCGGCACGGCCTACTACGCCGGCGTCGTCGCCAAGTATTGGCTCGAGCAGCAGGCCGGGCAGTTGGTCGAGGTCGACATCGCCTCGGAGTTCCGCTACCGCGAGGCGCCGCTGCCCGAGGGCGGGGTGAGCCTCTTCATCTCCCAGTCGGGCGAGACCATCGATACGCTGGCCGCGCTGCGCTACGCGCGCTCGCAGGGCCAGCACATCGTCTCCGTCGTCAACGTGCCCGAGAGCGCGATCGCGCGCGAGTCCGACGTCGTGCTACCGACCCTGGCGGGGCCGGAGATCGGCGTCGCCTCGACCAAGGCCTTCACGACCCAGCTCACCGCGCTCGCCTGTCTGGCGATCGCCACGGCCAAGGAGCGCGGCACCATGGACGCCGCGCAAGTGGCGGCCCTGTCGGGTGCGCTGACAGAGGTGCCGGCGCGCAGCGCCGAGGTGCTGAACCACGACGAGACCATCCGCGAGCTTGCGGCGGAGCTCGCCGAGGCGCGGGACGTGCTCTACCTGGGCCGCGGCACCTGCTACCCGATCGCCCTGGAGGGCGCGCTCAAGCTCAAGGAGATCAGCTACATCCATGCCGAGGGCTATGCCGCCGGCGAAATGAAGCACGGCCCGATCGCGCTGATCGACGAGGCCGTGCCGGTGATCGTCTGCGCGCCCTCTGGCCCGCTGTTTGAGAAGACCGCCTCCAACGTGCAGGAGGTGATTGCGCGCGGCGGCCGGGTGATCTTCCTCTCCGATGCCGAAGGCATCGCCCGCCTCGACGGCCAGGCGAGCCACGCCATCGAGCTGCCCAAGGTCGACCCCTTCGTCGCCCCGATCCTCTACGCCATCCCGATCCAGCTCCTGGCCTATCACACGGCGGTTATGAAGGGCACCGACGTCGACCAGCCGCGCAACCTGGCGAAGAGCGTGACGGTGGAGTAAGGGGCACTGCCGCGAGCCGCTTTTCCAGCGCGTTTGACGAGAGAGTC
>JAKSDN010000279.1 GCA_022360075.1 Kiloniellales bacterium
CGCAAGATTTCCTACGGCGAGGGCGTCGAGCGCGTCTTCCCGCTCTACAGCCCGCGCATCGCGTCGGTCGAGCTGGTGCGCCGCGGCGACGTGCGCCGGGCCAAGCTCTACTACCTCAGGGGCCGCACCGGTAAGGCCGCGCGCATCGCCGAGAAGACCACCGGCGCCGCCGGCAAGGCGGTGCAGGCCGAGCGCGAAGCGGCCGCCGCCGCCAAGGCCGCGGCCCGCTCCAAGGCCAAGGCCGCGAAGGCCGCCGTCCAAGAGGCCGCCTCGGCGGACTAGGCGGCGCAGGCGCCCGGCCCGGGATCCCGCGGCTGCCGGTCGCGATCGCTCTGCTCGCTGCCTTGGCGTTCCTCGGCGACGTGCCACGCGCCGAGGCGACGAGTTCCTACCGCGAGCGTGATGCGCGTGCCTGCCGTCCGGTGGTCAAGGGCGTCCTGGTCAAGCTCGGCATCCCCGAATCCGACGTCCGCTATATGGATCTTCAGCCGCGCGTGCGGCAGTCGCGCCAGCGCTCCCGGGTGATCGGCCTCGATGCCTGGGTCGGCCTGAAGTCCTGCGGCGGCTCGATCGTCATCGACATGAGCACGACCTGCCGCGTCCGCCAAGTCTACGGCAAGGACGGCTGCGAGAACCTACCGGGCCTGGACGCGTTCTGAATCCATACAGGATGTCATGCTCGGGCTTGACCCGAGCATCCATTGGGCCGCTAGCTCGGACCCATGCCCTACTACGTCTACATCATGGCCAGTAAGCCGTACGGGACTCTGTACGTTGGCATGACCGGTGACCTCGTTCGGCGGGTCTACCAACACAAGAATGGCGTCGTCGAAGGCTTTACCAATCAGTATGGCGTGCATCGGCTTGTCTACTTCGAGCAGACTGACGATGTGCGCTCCGCCCTCCAGCGGGAGAAGAGCCTGAAACGCTGGAACCGGGACTGGAAGATCGCTTTGATCGAGAAGCACAATCCGGACTGGCACGATTTGTCCGACACCCTCGTGAGCGGATGAATGGATGCTCGGGTCAAGCCCGAGCATGACACCTGTGGGATGGTCGGGTGTGCGGTCCCACCCTAATCGGGCCACAGCCCCGACCGGCATGGCTCCCATGCGGCGGGGGCACTTTCGGTTCCGGCCCCGAAAGGCTAAGCTCTGCGCCCTTTTGAGCGAGGCGAGGACGAGGGAAAAACGCGATGGCCGGCCCGAGAACGCTGTTCGACAAGATCTGGGAATCGCACGTCGTCGACCGGCAGGACGACGGCACCTGCCTGGTCTATATCGATCGCCATCTGGTGCACGAGGTGACCAGCCCGCAGGCCTTCGAGGGGCTGCGTCTCGCCGGGCGCAAGGTGCGCCGGCCCGAGGCGACGCTGGCCGTGGCCGACCACAACGTGCCGACCGACGACCGCTCCCAGGGCATCGCCGACGAGGAGAGCCGGATTCAGGTCGAGACCCTGACCCAAAACTGCCGGGACTTCGGCATCGAGCTCTACGAGATGGACGATCCGCGCCAGGGCATCGTGCACATCATCGGCCCCGAGCAGGGCTTCACCCAGCCCGGCATGACCATCGTCTGCGGCGATTCCCATACCTCGACCCACGGCGCCTTCGGGGCGCTGGCCTTCGGCATCGGCACCTCGGAGGTCGAGCACGTGCTGGCGACGCAGACCCTGCTGCAGCGCCCGGCCA
>JAKSDN010000636.1 GCA_022360075.1 Kiloniellales bacterium
GTGGAGCGCCGGAACTATCCGACCGAGCGGCCGATCGAAGAGCATGGCTGCATTCCCCAGGACTTCCTCACAGACCGCCCCTGCCCGACCTGCGGAAGCACGCGTCGTGAGCTGGAGCTTGAGAAAGAGGGCCTGAGCCTGGTCCGCTGCCAGGACTGCGACCTGGTCTACGTCAACCCGGTGTTCGACGAGGCGCACTACAAGACGATCTACCAGGCCGAGGACTATCAGGCGATCGTGCGCGACCTGGGCGAAGCCAGCCACGACTACCGCGTCGAGCGCTTCGGCAAGGAGCGCGTCGGCATCATGGCGCGTTTCCTGCGCAGCGCCGACGGCGAAGCACCGCGCTATCTCGACATCGGCTGCAGCACCGGCTTCGTGGTCGAGGCGGCGCGCGATGCCGGCTGGCAGGCGAGCGGCCTCGACCTCAATCCCTCGGCCGTGGCCTTCGGCCGCAAGCGCGGGCTCGAGCTGAGCGAGGGCGGGCTCGACGATCACGCGCTGCCGAAAGAGAGCTTCGACGCGGTCTCGCTGTTCGACGTGCTCGAGCACATCGTCAATCCCGGCGAGATCCTCGCCAAGGCCCTGAAGCTGCTCAAGCCGGGCGGCATCGTGTTCCTCTACGTGCCCAACTACGACAGCGCCTCGCGCCTGCTGCTCGGGGCCAACGCCGTCTTCATCTGGCCGACTCACCACCTGACCTACTACACGGTGGAGACCCTCGGCGAGCTGCTGCGCCGGCATGGCCTGGAGATCGAGTACACCGCCACCGAGGGCCTCGACCTCATCGACTACATCTGGTGGCAGAAGGAGGTCGAGGGGCGCGACGTCGCCGGCCTGGAAGCCATCGCCGACAAGCTGCAGTTCTTCGTCAACGCTGGCGCCTACGGCAAGAACCTGCGCGCCATCGGGCGCAAGAAGTAGGCCGTTCCGACCCTGAGCAACTCCGTGATTCCGGACAAGCTGAACAAAGACGACTGGCACGTCATCCTGGGCGTGCCGAACTTCGCCAACTACGAGTCGAGCGCGGCCGTGGTCGCGGTGCCCCGCGCCGGCGGCGAGGCACGCTACGTCTGCATCGGCGAGGACCGGCTCACCCGCCTCAAGCACACTTACACCTTCCCGCTGCGCTCGATCGCCTATTGCCTGGAGGCCCTAGGCCTCGGCGGCCTCGAGGATGTCGATCATGTCGTCACCGACTACGCCCGCCTGCCGCGCTGGCACAACAGCGGGCCCGGCTATCGCAAGCTCGAGCACGACTACTTGAAGGCCAAGTTCGCCCTCCCGGAAGAGCGCATCCAGGTCGTCGACCACCACGACGCCCATGCGGCGAGCTGCTACCACCCGAGCGGTTTCGAGGAAGCGGCGATTCTGATCGTCGACGGAATGGGCAGCGAACTCGAGACCCAGAGCCTCTATCACGGCCGGGGCCGCGACGTCGCCCTGATCGAGCGCGGCCAGGGCTGGGGCCCGGGCAAGCTCTACTCGATCGTCACCGGCCAGGTACTGCCCTACGGCCCGGAGAAGGGCTTCGGCAAGGTCATGGGCCTCGCGCCCTACGGTACCGAGCATCCCGGCCCGGTACTCGACTTCGCCGCGCGCAACGAGGGTCTGACGACGGACTATTCCGCCTTCTACAGCCGCCAGCCGGTCTCGCGCCTGGTCGCCGAAGGCCTTCAGCGCTGCGACGACCGCAAGGCGGTCATGGAGCCCTACTTCCTGCGCGCCGCCTTCGACGTCCAGAACGAGTGCGAGGCGCAGCTCGTCCGCATGGCCCGCTACGCCCACGAGAAGACCGGGAGCAAGCGGCTGTGTCTCGCCGGCGGGGTGATCCTCAACGGCCGGGCCAACCATCTGATCCTCGAGGAGACGCCCTTCGAGGAGATCTGGATGCCGCCTTGCTGCAGTGACACGGGCATCCCCTTCGGCCTCGCCCTCTGGGGCGCCTTCCAGTCGCTGCCCGACATGCCGGCCGAGCTCTCGGTCGCCATGGAGCATGCCTACACCGGGCGGCCGTATAGCGACGATGAGATCCTGGAAACCCTCGAGCGCTACGGCGTCGCCTGGCGCGAGACCGATGCCGCCGAGGTCGCGGGCCTGATCGCCGAGGATGCGGTGGTCGCCTGGTTCGACGGCGCCTCGGAATACGGCCCCCGCGCGCTCGGACATCGCAGCATCCTGGCCGACCCGCGCAAGGCCGAGACCAAGGAGCGGCTGAACAGCGGCGTCAAGTTCCGTGAGGCCTACCGGCCCTACGCGCCCTCGGTGCAGGCCGAGTCGGCGCGCGACTGGTTCGACCTGCTGGCGCCCTCGCCCTTCATGCTCCACGTCTGCACGGTCAAGGAGGACAAGCGCGCCGCCGTCCCCGCGATCACCCACATCGACGGGACCGCGCGCATCCAGGAGGTCTCCAAGGCCCACAGCCCGCGCTACTGGGCGCTGATCGAGGCCTTCCGCAGGCTGACCGGGGTGCCGCTGCTGCTGAACACCGCCTTCAACGTCAATCGCGAGCCCATCGTCGAGACCCCCAC
>JAKSDN010000465.1 GCA_022360075.1 Kiloniellales bacterium
CCGCCGCTTGGGCGGGAGCGAGACGGCTGGCCAGGGGCTGCCCGACGACACCATTTTGCTGTCCGAGGAGCTGGCCCCGTCGCACTTTCTCGAGATCGACTGGACGCGTTGCCGCGGTGCGGCGCTTACGGGAGGCAGCACCTCGAGCCATGTCGCGATCCTTGCCCGAGCCCGCGGCGTCCCGCTGTTGGTCGGCCTCCAGATGGCGGAGCCACCGGTCGAAGATGGCGTCGCGGCGGTGCTCGACGCGGAGGCCGGGCGGCTCATCTTGAGCCCATCGCCCGGAACCTGGGCCGAGTACCAGAAGAGGGTGCGGATTCGCGCGGCCGAGCGTGCGGCCTTGGCCGACTTCCTCGAGGCGCCAGCCATCACCCGGGCGGGCGAGCGCATCACGGTTCAAATTAGCGTCGACGACCCGCGCCTGCTCGAAGGCCTCGACCCCGCGCAGAGCGACGGCGTCGGCCTGACGCGCAGCGAGTTCCTGTTCTACGGTCGCGACGATTTGCCCGACGAAGAGACGCAGTTCACCGCCTACCGCGAGTTGCTGCGCTGGGCTGGGGAACGCCCGGTCACGGTGCGAACGCTGGATGCCGGCGGCGACAAGCCGATCGCGGGCCTGACACCGCCGGGCGAATCGAATCCCTTCCTCGGCCAAAGGGGCTTGCGTCTCTCTCTGGCCCGGCCGGAGGTCTTCCGCGAGCAGCTCCGCGCGCTCGCCCGCGCCGCGCCCTTCGGCCGGCTCAAGGTCATGCTGCCGATGGTGACGACCCCGGCCGAGTTCATGCAGGCGAGCCAGCTTTTCGACGACGTTCTGACCGAGCTGCGCCAAGACGGCATCGGGGCGTCACGGCCACCGCTCGGCATGATGGTCGAGGTCCCGGCGGCGGCCCTCAGGATCGCCGACTTCGCCGCCGACTTCTTCTCCATCGGCAGCAACGACCTGGTGCAGTACGTCACCGCGACGAGTCGCGACTGCCCTGCCGTTTCCGCGTTGCACGATCCCCTGAATCCGGCCGTCGTCGATCTGATCCGCCGGGTCGTCGACCATGGCCGCGACAGCGGCAAGGAGGTCAGCCTCTGCGGCGACATGGCGGCCGAGCCGGAGACTCTGAAGGCGCTGCTCGACCTTGGGCTTCGCAATGTCTCCGTGGCGCCCGCCGCGCTCGGCACCGTCAAGGCGGAGATCTCTCGCTATGGCTGAGGGCGACGCGGCGGCCAAGGTCGCTGGCCCTTCCAAGGAAGTGCTGGTCGCCGACTACAAGCGCCTGCTCCAGGGCTACATCGACCGCCGGCCCTCGGGCATGCGCCTGAAGATCGCCGAGGCCATCGGCAAGCACAAAAGCTTCGTCTCGCAGATCACCAACCCCGCCTATCCCGTACCGGTGCCGGCGCCCCATCTGGAGGCGATCTTCAAGATCTGCCACTTCTCGCCGGAAGAGCGAAGGACCTTCTTGAAGGCCTACGGCGCCGCACACCCCATCCAGTCGAAGGGACTGAAGCAGCCGACGAAGCGCGGCGCGGCGAAGCGAAGCCTGGAAATCCCGCTGCCCGCGTTCGATGATCCCGCGCTTCAAGAGGAAGTCGAGCGTTTGATCCGTGATTTCGCTGAGCGTGTGATCGAGCTGGCCAGGAGGTAGGTGGCGCTTCCGCTGTTCGTAAGAATTTGCGAGTTCCGTCGCTGCAAATCCATGGTGCGTCCTTCGAGACGCCCGCTAACGCGGGCTCCTCAAGATGTGGACACTTCTTCGTGCCACAAAAATCCTACCTCATGCTGAGGAGCGTCCATCGGGACGCGTCTCGAAGCACGCACGACGGTCATGCAGCCGCGGCCAACCTCCCCTCAGCGGCCCCAGCGCAGCGCGGCCGTCTGGACGGGCTTGTCCCAGTGCGCCTTCATCTCCGCGTCGAGCAGCGTGATCGTGATCGAGCAGCCGGCCATCTCCAGCGAGGTGACGTAGTTGCCGACGAGCGAGCGCGAAACCGCC
>JAKSDN010000884.1 GCA_022360075.1 Kiloniellales bacterium
ATCTGCGCGCGGGCGACGGCGTCACGATCATCGATCCAGAAGGCCGGCAGCCGCTCCTCTTCGCCTTGTTCTCCAAGGATCCGCAGCGCGGCGGCAAGGCTGCGGTGGCCTTTCACGCCGAGACCGCACCGCCCGCCGCGAGCGGCGAGGCTTTCCGCGCCGCGCTCGATCCGGAGGTGGCGGCGTTACTGGCGAGCAAAGGCCTCTCCGAGGGAGACGCCGCGGTCTTCGCCCCGGCCGCCGGGACGCATGGATCGAGCTTCGCTTTCTCGCTCGAGGCGCCAGGCCTTGCGGTCATCCTGGCACCCGCAGAGCCAGCCGGCATTGGAGAAGCCGCCTTGCCCGGCGATCTCGAGGTGGTGCTCAGCCGCGCGTCTTCGAACGATCCGGCGGCCTTGCCCGAGCCGCTCGCCGATCCGCTCGATGCCTTCGTCGTCGAGCGCCGGAGCGCGCGCGCCTATAGCCTGCGGGCGGGCCAGTACTTCCAGGTACTCGACATTCACGGCCAGCAGTGCTCGGACCTTCAGGTCTTTCCCCAGGCCGTGCTGGACGCCGGGCGCGAGGCCTTCATCGACACGACCGTGTCCCGCTCCCTCTCCGGCGCGCTCTACCCGCGGCCGGGGCTATTCGACAAGTACTTCGATCAGGAGCTGCGGCCGCTGGTCCAGGTCGTGCAGGACACCTGCGGCCGGCACGACACCTTTGGCCTGGCCTGCGCCCAGCGCATCTACGAGGCCAAGGGTTTCCTCGGCCACGACAACTGCTCGGACAACATCTCTGATGCCGTCGCGCCCTACGGCGTCGCGCGGCGCGCCGCCTGGCCGGCGATCAACCTCTTCTTCAACACCCAGGTCGGCCCGAGCAATGTGATCCTGGCCGACGAAGGCTGGTCGCAGGCCGGCGACTACGTGCTGATGCAGGCCCTGACCGACCTGGTCTGCGTCTCCACCGCCTGTCCCGACGACACCAGCCCGATCAACGGCTGGAATCCGACCGACATCCTGGTGCGCATCTACGACGGGGAGACGCTGTTCAAGAAGCAGACGGGCTACCGCAGCGCGCCCGCAGCGCCGAGCGCGACGACGCGCGAAAGCGGCTTTCATGCGCGCACCAGCAATCTCACGCGGCACTACCGGGTGGCAAAAGACCTCTGGATTCCGACGGTCTACGCCCAAGGCGGAGCGGTCCAGGAGTACTGGGCGGCGCGCGAGGCCGCGACGATCCAGGACCTCTCGCAAATCTCCAAGTTCGACGTCACCGGCCCGGACGCCGAAGCGCTGCTCGACCATGCGCTGACCCGCGACATCCGGCGCCTGGCCGTCGGGCAGGTCGCCTACTCGCCGATCTGCCGGCCGCACGGCGGCATGTTCGACGACGGCACGCTGTTCCGGCTCTCGCCCTACGCCTTCCGCTGGATGTGCGGCGATCCGCAAAGCGGCGCCTGGCTCCGCGACCTGGCCGAGGAACGCGGGCTCAACGTTCACGTCCGCACGGCCTCCCGGCAGATCGACAACCTGGCGCTTCAGGGACCGAACGCCCGGGCAATCCTGGAGCGGGTGATCTGGACCGTGGAGCAGCAGCCACGCCTCGAAGAGCTACGCCGCTTCCGCTTTTTGATCGGGCGCCTGCACGACCGCGCAGGCGCACCGCTGCTGGTCTCGCGCAGCGGCTTCACGGGGCTGCCGGGCTATGAGGTCTTCTGCGCCCCGGCCGATGCCGCGCGGCTGTGGGACGCGCTGTGGGATGCCGGCGAGGACCTGGGGCTGGCGCCGATGGGCCTGGACGCGCTCGACATGCTGCGCATCGAAGCCGGCTTCCCGGTCGCCGGCCAGGAGTTCGACGACGACGTCTCGCCGCTCGAGGCCGGCGTCGCCCCGTTCCTCGCCGGGGTCGACAAGCTGCGCGACTTCGTCGGCCGCGACGCCATTCTGAGAGATCGCCAGCGGGCGAGGCGCCGGCTGGTCGGCCTGAGCCTGGAGACGGCCGAGCTGCCGCGCGGCGGCGATCCGGTCTTCGCCGGCGAGCAAACCCGTGCCGGTGTCGTCACCTCGGCCAGCCTCTCGCCGCGCTTCGGCCACGCCATCGCCCTGGCGCGTGTCGCCACGCCTTACGGCGAGGTCGGGCGGATGCTCGAGGTCGGCTGCCTCGACGGCGCGATCAAGCGCCTACGGGCCAAGGTGGTGTCGCTGCCGTTCGCTTGAGCTTGGCCGGCGTGCCTCAAGCCGCAGCCCTGGTCCGCTGAACGGCGGCCACCCGCTCCAGCGCCTCGAGGACGACGTCCGGCCCAGCGCCGGGACGATGGGCCGCTTCGCTCAAATGGCGGCGCCAATGGCGGGCGCCGGGCAGGCCGTTGAACAGGCCGAGGATGTGCCGGGTGACCGACTTGACCGGCACGCCCTTGGCCATCTGGTCGCGGATATAGGGCACCATCTGCCGGGCCACGGCCTCGCGGCTCGGCGCCGGCGCGGCCTCGCCGAAGAAGCGGGCATCGGCCCCGGCCAGGAGATAGGGGTTCTGATAGGCCGCGCGGCCGATCATGACACCGTCGACCTGCGCCAGATGCGCCGCGGCCTCGTCCAAGCTCTGTACGCCGCCGTTCAGCACGATCTCCAGGTCCGGGAAATCGCGCTTCAAGGCGAAGACCCTGTCGTAGCGCAGCGGCGGGAGCTCGCGGTTCTGCTTCGGGCTCAAGCCCCGGAGCCAGGCCTTGCGGGCGTGAATGATGAAGCGCCGGCAGCCGGCAGCCGCGACCGTGCCGACGAAGTCGACCAGCTCAGCGTAGGAGTCCTGCTCGTCGATGCCGATCCGGGTCTTGACCGTCACCGGCTGGCCCGTGGCCGCGCCCATGGCGGTGACGCAATCGGCGACCAGGTCCGGCTCGGCCATCAGGCAGGCCCCGAAACGCGCCTCCTGCACCCGGCTGCTCGGGCAGCCGATGTTGAGGTTGACCTCGTCGAAGCCCCAGGCCTCGGCGATCCGCGCGCAAGCGGCCAAGTCTCCAGGCTCCGCCCCGCCGACCTGCAAGGCCAGCGGCCGCTCTGCCGGGTCGAAGGCAAGAAAGCGCTCGCGGTCGCCATGGATGATCGCGCCCACCGGGATCATCTCCGTGTAGAGCAGCGTCCGCCGGGTGATCCGCCGCAGGAAATAGCGGTCATGCCGGTCGGTCCAGTCCATCATCGGCGCGACGGACACATCAGCCGTGCCGAGACTATCCCACGTCTTCACCGCCCTGGTCACCGGCCTTTCCGCCTTTGCCTACTCCGCCGCCTTGATGGTCTGCGCTGCCGTGTAGGGCTCAATGTTGCGGCCGCCAAACCGGCGCACACGGATGTTCGCCTGCTCGGCATGGCCGGCAAAGCCTTCGAGCATGCACAGGCGCGAACAATACTCGCCGACCAGGGATGATGCTTCGTCGGTCAGCACCTTCTGA
>JAKSDN010000852.1 GCA_022360075.1 Kiloniellales bacterium
CCGCCGGTCTCGCTGAAGATCACCGGATGAGGCGCGCCGGCGGAAACGGCATGAAAGTCGCCGGCCCGCAGCAGCAGGTCGCCGATACGCATCTCACCTTCGAGCATGACGCACTCTTCGGTGACCGCATGCGCGTGTGCCGGCACCGCCGCGCCCGGAGCCAGGCGGAGCAGGAAGCTCTCCGTGCCGAGCGCCGGATCGACGAAGAGGCTCTTCTTCTCGACGCCTTCGACGACCGGGATCCACTCGCCCTGGTCGGCGGCCACGGTCACCGCGTAAGGCACGCGCGGCGCCTTATCGAGGGAAGCCTCGATCTTGTCCCATAGGCCGGAGGGCGGTGGGACGGGCAGCGTGTCCTCGGCCAGGGGCGTCAGCCGCTGCTCCCAGGCCTCGACCGCCTGGCGCATGTCGGGGTCGTCCAGGAGCTGGAAATCGACGCGCGCGCGGGACTCCTCGTCCAATGTGCCGAGGACGTACTCCGCCGCCAAGCTGTCCTTTTCTTCGCGCGTCATTGCTCAACTATAGCCCAAAGGCTCGCGTTTGCGGGATTTTCCTGGCTCACGCCCCAGGGTTAACCGGCGCAAACGACAGCCAAACCCGCTTGCCGATACATATTCACAGGGCCATATTTGTTGCGCCGGCTGGCCGGATCAAGAGGGTCCCATGGCAACCGGCCCGAAAGCGAGGAAACGACGGCATGGCCCCGAGGGACGCAGGCGCGGCGATCGATCTGGCATCGAGCGAGCTCGAAGAGATGATGGAAAGCGCGAAAGCCGCGAGCGACTTCCTGAAGGCGCTGTCCAACGAAACGCGGCTGGTGATCCTCTGCCTGCTGGCCGACGGCGAGAAGTCGGTGACCGAGCTCGAATCGATCCTGCAGCTCCGCCAGCCCACCGTCTCCCAACAGCTCGCCCGCCTGCGCGCCGACGAGCTGGTCAGCCATCGCCGCGACGGCAAGACCATCTACTACTCGCTGGCCAGCGAGGAGGCCCGCCGGGTCATGACCCTGATGTACGAAATGTTCTGCAAGGACGCGGCGAAAAGCGAAGGTCGCTGAACTCCTCACCCGCGCTGAAAGAACAGCTTCACGGCCTGGGACAGGCTACCCTCCTCGAGATAGCGCAAGCCCAGGCCGGCACCGGCGAAGATCGAGAGCAGCGCGAGCGGCGCGCTCAGCGAGAGCGTCGACATCCCCGTGATGCCCTGGCCGATCGTGCAGCCGAGCGCGAGCACCCCGCCCACACCCATGAGCGCCCCGCCCAGCAGGTGGCGCAGCATCTCCTTCGCATCGTCGAAGGCCTCGAAGCGGAACTCGCGCCTTGCCAGGCTCGCCAGCCAGGAGCCGACCAGCACCCCGCCGACCACGCCGATGCCGAAATTGATCGTGCTGCCGGAGAAGGTCATGAGGTAGACAAGTGCCTCGCCGAGCGGCGTGGCGAAAGTCAGCGACTCCAGCGGTGTGGGCTCGAAATCGTCGTAGCCGATCACGCCGGTCACGAACCAGCCGGCCGCCACGACCAGGCCGATCACGGCGCCGCCGATGATGTAGCGCGGCGCGCGGCGGAAGACGGGGCTCGAGAAGCAGGCCAGGAAAAGGAACGCGACCACCGCCGCCGCGGCGAAACCGTGTAGAGCGTCGGCCTCGATCCCGGTCACCCAGCCGAGCAGATCCTGGAGCGCCTGGCCGCCGAGCGGCCCGAGGTCCAGATTGGTCGGCTCGATCGCGGCCACGCGGCCGACGCCCGTGAGCCCACGCAGGGTCATGTAGGCGGTAATCCCGAAGACCAGGAAGACGACCAGCGAGCGCAGGTCGCCGCCGCCGAGGCGCACCAGCGTGCCGTAGCCGCAGGTCCCGACCAGGGCGGTGCCGAAGCCGAACAGCAGCCCGCCCAGGATCGCGCCGAGCCAGCCGAAGTCGGGCGTGAGATAGATCGCCGCGCGCAGGTCGATCAGCCCGGCGAGGTCCATCGCCTGGGTGAGCAGCGTCGCGACCGCGATCGCCAGGCCCCAGGAGCGTAACCGCCGGGTGTCGCCGGAGACATAGACATCGGCGATCGCGCCCAAGGTGCAGAAATGAGCATAGCGGGCCGTCCCGCCCAGCACGCAGCCGAGCAGAAAGCCGAGGGAGGCCACGAGGGTGGTCACGGACATCTCTTCCATGGCGCCGGTCCGTCCATGGTGCGAGGAACAAGACAACCAGTCTGTTCGTGTTTCAACGGGAGTCAAACGGTATCGGTCGGGCGAGAAGCGCTGTCACTCGGTTCAGCGTGGAGCGATTGGCCGTCTCGGCGCTCCGCATCAACCCTCTCCTAATCAAGGGCACCGGGTTCACACATCTTCTTTTCTTGACGCCTACGGCGTCGTCACCCCCACCCCAACCCTCCCCCATCAAGGGGGAGGGTTGGGGTGGGGGGCGTCCGCGAAAGCGGACAAAGTAAAAGGCCTGGCTCTGCGGAAGGCATCGCTGTGGGCTCGACCTGCCGCCAGCAACTGGCCCCTTGCAAAGAACCTGAAAGCACTTGGCCCGCGTCGCGATACGCCACCTAGAACTGCGCTTCCTCCAGCGCCAGCGTGCTTTCGGCGCCGTCAGTGACCTGAGCCGCACAGGCCCCTGCCTGCGGCAGGACGTTGTCGACATAGAACCGTGCCGTGGTCAGCTTGGCTTCCAGGAAGGCGGGATCGAAGCCGTTGCCGCCGCCGTTGGCGAGGCGGCACTTCGCTGCGCTGGCGGCCTTGGCCAGCAGCAGGCCGCCGGCCACGATGCCGAACTGGCGCAGGTAGGGGCTGGCGCCGGCCGCCGCCTCCACCGGATCGCGCTTGACCTTCTCTAGCAGCCCCTCCGTTACGCCGCCAAGGTCGTCCAGCGCCCGCGAAAGCGGCGCGCGGATCGCGGCCAGCTCTTCGCCCGCCAAACCGGCGAGCAGCGCCTTCATGTCGGCGAAAAAAGCCCGGGCCGCCGCACCCTCGTCGCGCGCCAGCTTGCGCATCAGCAGGTCCAAGCCCTGGATGCCGTTGGTGCCCTCGTAGATCGGCAGGATGCGGGCGTCGCGATAGTGCTGAGCGGCGCCGGTCTCCTCGATGAAGCCCATGCCGCCGTGCACCTGAACGCCGGTCGAGGCGATCTCGCAACCGAGATCGGTCGGCCAGGCCTTGACCACCGGGATCAGAAGATCGGTGCGCGCCTGGCCGCGGGCACGCTCCGCCGCGTCCGGGTGGCGCCGTGCCCGGTCCAGGGCCGCGGCGGTCGTATAGATCAGCGCCCGCGCCGCCTCGCTCTGCGCCTTCATGGTCATCAGCATGCGGCGCACGTCGGGATGGCGGATGATCGGCGCGGCCCTGTCGTCACTGCCGATCGCCCGGCTCTGCACCCGCTCGCGGGCGAAGGCCAGCGCCTGCTGATAGGCGCGGTCGGCGATCGCCAGGCCCTGCACGCCGACCGCCAGACGGGCGTTGTTCATCATCGTGAACATGTAGGCCATGCCGTGGTTCTCCTCGCCGACCAGGTACCCGACGGCACCCTCGTTGTCGCCGTAAGCCATGACCGCGGTGGGCGAGGCGTTGATGCCGAGCTTGTGCTCGAGCGAAGCGCAGCGCAGGTCGTTGCGCTGGCCGAGGCTGCCGTCCTCGTTGACCAGGAACTTGGGCACGATGAACAGGCTGATGCCCTTGGTGCCAGCCGGCGCGTCCGGCGTGCGGGCCAGGACCATGTGCACGATGTTGTCGGTGAAGTCGTGCTCCCCGTAGGTGATGTAGATCTTCTGCCCTGTGATGCGATAGCGATCGCCATCGCGCAGCGCCCGCGTCTTGACCGCGCCCACGTCGGAGCCTGCCTGCGGCTCGGTCAGATTCATGGTGCCGGTCCACTCGCCCGTGACCATCTTCGGCAGGAAGCAAGCCTTCTGAGCCGCGCTGCCGTGGGCCTGCAAGAGATCGACCGCGCCCTGGTTCAACAACGGGCAGAGCGCGAAGCTCATGTTGGCGGCGTTCCACATCTCCTGGATCGGCGTCGCCAGCAGCCAGGGCAGCCCCTGCCCGCCGAATTCCGGATCGAAGGCGAGCCCGTTCCAGCCGCCCTCGACGTGGTGTCGATAGGCCTCCTTGAAGCCGGGCGGCGTGCGCACAACGCCGTTCTCGTATTGCGAACCCTCCTGATCGCCGATGCGATTGAGCGGTGCGAGCACCTCGCCGGCGAGCTTGCCCGCCTCCTCCAGCACGGCATCGACGAGATCGGGCGTCGCCTCCTCGTAGCCCGGCCAGGATGCGACCTCGGGCAGGCCCGCGACCTCCTGAAGCAGAAACCGCATGTCGGCGAGCGGGGCGTTGTAAGGGGTCATCGGGCCATTGCCTCCCAGAAGCAAATATTCGGGCCCTCGGTCGAGCCTTGCCTTCTTCTCTAGATAACGCCCCCTGTTCTCCGCGGCAACGATCAGCGGCCATAGCGTCCCGGAGCGAACCGAAGGAAAATCCCACGGCCCCGCCGATGGCCGGTGCTATCCTTCACAGAGAACAGGGGCTTACGAGGCGTGGACTTCACGGCGACGACGACTTTCATCGGGACGGGGCTCGGCTTCGGCGGCGCCGTGCTCGCGCTGTTCTGGAAGTCGGAAGAAGTCGCGTCGCCGGCCGCCAAGACTGCCATCGCCAACTGGCTGCGTGGCCTCGACCTCGGCGAGTCGCTGGAACGCTGGCCAACCGCCTTCATCCATATCTTCGACCGCCTGTTCGGCGAACGACATTTCTCGTTGGCCTGCTTCCTGCGCTCCTGCATTGCATCCATCATATCGGTCGTCCTGATGGCTTTCGTGTTCGTCTCACTCAGAGGCTACGAGGCGATCTTCGCGGGGCTCTTCAGCAAGGACAGCCTTGCCGAAGTGTTAGAGATCTTCCTCCTGCTCGCGCTGGGCGTGAACCTCCTGGTGGACTACGTCTCCCTCCTGGAGACACGCTATCTGCTCAACATCATCGCCCGGCAGAAATCCGCTCTGATCACCGCGGCTCTCCTGCTGCTCGACCTCGTCCTCACGATCGGCATCTACTTCGTCTTCGGCGTTGTCATTCTGACGGCCTGGGAAGCCCTTTTCGCCGACGGTGAGATGCTGGCCAAACTGCTGACCGAGCCCGGCGGATGGCTGAAAGAGTGGTTCGAAGTCCTGGTCGAGCTCTTCAAGTTCGAAGGCTGGATCGGTAAGTACGGGACGTGCCTCTACTCAACCTTCTTCACGTCGCTCTGGCTCTGGCTGTTCGTGGCGGCGCGCTGGCTCGTCCGGCTGGCGGTCCCGCTAAAGGCCGGGCTCAAGCTCGGCAAATGGTTTCTCGACATCGAGGGTCACCCTTTGCGCTCTCTGGGTATCGGAGCGGGCGGCCTCGCCTGCTTCGGATACTGGCTGATCATCGGGCTCGCGAAGGCGGCGGAGGCCGCGGCGCCTTAGGGCACGATCAGCTTGCCCGGGTTCATCAGATTGTCCGGGTCGAGCGCCGCCTTCACCCGTCGCATCAGCTCGATCTCCAACGGGTCCTTCACCCGCTCGGCCTCGGCCCGCTTCAAGCGGCCCAGGCCATGCTCGGCGCTGATTGAACCCTCCAGCGCGACCACGATATCGTGCACGGCGCGGGTCACCTCGTCCCAACGGGCGAGATAGGCCGCGGTATCGGCGCCCGACGGCTGCGACAGGTTGAAGTGGATGTTGCCGTCGCCGACGTGGCCGAAGGGCACCGGACGCACGCCGGGCACGAGGCCCTCGGCCACGGCGACCGCCCGCTCGATGAACGCGGGCACGGCCGAGACCGGCACCGAGACGTCGTGCTTGATCGAGCCGCCTTCCTGCTTTTGGGCCTCCACCAGAACCTCGCGGATGCGCCAAAAGGCCAGGGCCTGCGCTTCGCTTGCCGCGATCGCGGCGTCCGGCACGAGCCCGGCCTCGTGCGCTTCCGCCAGAAGACGCTCGAGACCCTCGTCCAGGCCGGCGCCCTCGGTCGCGCTCGACGCTTCGATCAGGGCATACCAATCGTGATGCGCGGCGAGCGGGTCGACCACGCCGCTCCCGTGCCGCTGGGCGAAGTCGAGGCCGATGCGTGGGATCAGCTCGAAGCTGCTGACCGCCTCGCCGAGCGCCGTGCGGGCGCGGGCGAGCAACGCCGTGACCGCCGGCAGGTCGGCGAGCGCGGCGAAGGCCGTCGCCCGGGCCCGCGGCCGCGGGAAGAGCTTGAGGACGGCGGCCGTGATGATGCCGAGCGTGCCCTCGCCGCCGATGAAGAGCTGCTTCAGGTCGTAGCCGGTGTTGTCCTTGCGCAGCCGGCGCAGCCCGTCCCAGACCCGGCCGTCCGGTAGCACCACCTCCAGACCCAGCACGAGCTCGCGGGTGTTGCCGTAGCGCAGCACGTGGATGCCGCCGGCATTGGTCGAGATGTTGCCACCGATCCGGCAGGAGCCCTCGGCGCCCAGACTGAGCGGAAACAGACGGTCAACGGATTCGGCGGCCTGTTGCAGCGCCTGCAAGATGCAGCCAGCCTCGACCGTCATGGTGTCGTCGACGGGATCGATGTCGCGGATCCGCTTCATCCGATCCAGGCTGACCAGGATCTCCTCGCCGGATTCGAAGGGGACCCCGCCGCCCACCAGCCCCGTGTTGCCGCCTTGGGGCACGACCGGCGCGCCCGCCTCCGCACAGAGCCGCACCACGGCCGCGACTTCCGCGGTGCTGCCCGGCCGCACGACGAAGGGCGTTCGGCCGAAGTAAAGACCGCGGGCCTCCGCCAGGTACGGCGCCATGGCCTGCGGGTCGCAGACCAGGCCCTTCTCGCCGACCACCTCGGCAATGGCGGCGCGCAACGCCGCCACGTCACGCGGCTCGGCGGTGGCGCCACTGACCGGAGCTGAATCCATGAACGGAGTTTAGGCGATCGCGCAAGCCCTGCCCAGCCGGGCCAGATCGTGCTCGCTGAGGCGAACGCGTTAAGACCGCCGGGGCGCCGCCGCCCGGCGCAGCCGATCGTTGATCGCCTCGCCGAGGCCCCGGTCCGGCACCGGCATCACCGCGATGGCCGCCAGGCCGGGGCGATCGAGGGCCCTCAGATGGGCAAAGAGGTTAGCGGCGGCCTCGCGCAGGTCCGCCGTCTCGCTCAAGTTCAGGGTGACCGCAGCCCCCGCGGGCGGCCTGGGCCCGAACGCGAGGAGGGCTTCGTTGGCGAACACGCGCGTCACCGCCAAGCGCAGCGGCAACGCCGGTGCGTAGTGACTGGCGAGCCGGCCTGGCGACCTCGGCGCCTCTGACTCCTCCGGCTTGGCATCGGCGATCGGTCCCAGGAGACCTTCCAAAGCTTCGCGCGTCACCGCGCCCGGCCGCAGCAGCAGGGGCTCGGCGCCGGTCAGATCGAGCACCGTCGACTCCAGCCCGAGCGGACAGGGCCCGCCGTCGAGCACGAGCGGGATGCGGCCGCCGAGCGATTCGACCACATGCTCGGCTCGGGTCGGGCTGACCCGCCCCGAGGCATTGGCGCTGGGCGCGGCCAGGGGGCGGCCGATCGCCCGAAGCAGATCCCCCGCCACCGTATGGGCCGGGACGCGCAGCGCCAGGCTGTCGCGTCCGGCCGAGCACAGCAGGGAAACCTGGCAGTCTGGCGTGCGGGGCAAAACCAGGGTGAGGCCGCCCGGCCAGAAGCGCGCTGCAAGGGCTTCGGCCCGCCCGTCGAACCGACCGAAGCGCGCGGCGGACTCGGCATCGGGGCAATGTACGATCAGCGGATTGAAGCGCGGCCGGCCCTTGGCCTCGAAGATCCCGGCGACCGCGCGGTCCTGGGTCGCATCCGCCCCCAGCCCGTAGACCGTCTCGGTCGGAAAGGCGACCAGCTCTCCGGCGCACAGCAGGCGCGCGGCCGCTTCGATGGCGGCAGGATCGGCGGTACGAACCTCGGTTTCCGGGGCCTCAGGCATGGCGGCGCAGTCTAGTGACGGGTGCCCGGAAGAAAAGCACGGCTCGGGAAGCCGACGCTCACGCGAAGAGCCGCCCGGCGAGCGGACGGCTCTTGAAGCATTTTTTGCTCTCTCGTCCTCTGGTGCCACCCCACCCGCGGTTGTGAGGCTCACCGGAAGTCACCGCACAGGCATTGCGGCGGCTATATCGTCACCGGATTTACCGGCCACGTGACGCTAGCCTGCGCCCCTTTTCAGCACACGTCAAGATCGTCGCCGTGCACTGCAATATAAGCGCTGCAACATTGCGAGACTCCGCAGAACACTGCTAAAGTCACGGCAACCAGTGAGCGATTGCACAATCCAGCGGCGCCATCCACAACAGGGCAGCGCGATGACCGGCAAGATCGTCACCGTGGCGCAGCAAAAAGGCGGCGCCGGCAAGACCACGCTGACCGCTCATCTGGCCGTCGCCTACACGGCGGCGAAGCGCTCGGTGGCCGTGGTCGACATCGATCCGCAGCAGTCCCTGACCCTTTGGTACAAGATGCGCGAAGCGCGATTCGGTGATGCCGGTGCCGGCCTGCTGGTCAGCCAGATCCAGGGCTGGCGCGCCCGCAACGAAGTCGAGAGCCTGGCCCGGGACCACGATCTGGTATTGGTCGACAGCCCGCCCCACGCGGAGACCGAAGCCAAGATCGCCATCCGCAGCGCCGACTTGGTGGTGATCCCGGTCCAGCCCTCTCCCATGGACGTCTGGGCGACGCGTCCGACGCTGGAACTCGCGGCGACGGAGAAGGTCCCGGTGCTGCTGGTGCTGAACCGCGTGCCGCCGCGCGCCAACCTGACCGACGCGATGGCCGAGGAAATCGAGCAGCTCGGCGGCAAGGTCGCGCGCACGCGCATCGGCAACCGCGTGGTCTTCGCCTCCGCTTTGTCCGAGGGCCGCGCCGTCGGCGAGGTCAGCCCGCGCAGCCGCGCCGCGAGCGAGATCGCCGCGCTGGCTAAGGAGATCGGGCGTCGGATCGCTTAGGCCGAGACGGCATGCAGCCCTTCAAGCAGCAGGGCCGATGGCGGTCTCGTGAATGTGCAGCCAGGTGAAGCTGCCCGAGGCGATGTCTCGTTGAAGCAAGACGGTGGAGATGCGGACATTCTCGGGCGGCGTGGTCTGCAAGGCCCCCCGCTGCACTTCGACGTAGGTCGCGAGCAGGAGTCCCGATCGCTCGCAGACGAAGCGAACCTCAACGTCGCGAATCCCGATCTCGAAGCGTGGGTTGGTGCCGAAACCCTTTTCGATCGAGGACAGCAGCGCCTCTCGCGAGAGCGACAGTCCGGCCGGCTGGATGTTGACGAGGTCCGCGTCGACGCGCCCGGCAAAGCCGGCTTCGAAGCACGCCGCAGTCTGGCTCATCTCACCGCGAAACCATGCGGCGATGAAGCGATGCACGGCCTCAATCTCGTCTCTTACAGCGTCAAGAAGCGCGCCGCTTCGGTTCGCGTCAG
>JAKSDN010001488.1 GCA_022360075.1 Kiloniellales bacterium
CGCCGGCCTCGCCGTAGACCCTCAGCCTGAGCGCGTTCTCGTTGCCCGGTGCGACCTGGCTCGACCACAGCATGCCCTTCGCCCCGCCCTTGAAGCGCAGCAGAATGTGGACGTTGTCGTCGAGCCGGCGGCCCTCGACGAAGGTGGTGAGATCGGCACAGAGTGCCTCGAGCTCGAGGCCGGCGACGTAGCAAGCCAGGTTGTGGGCGTGGCTGCCGATGTCGCCGACGCAGCCGCCGGCGCCGGACTGCGCCGGATCGGTGCGCCAGGCGGCCTGCTTGTGGCCGGTCTCCTCCAGGCGCTCGACCAGCCAGTCCTGCGGGTACTCGACCTGGACCACCCGGATCGCGCCGAGCTCGCCGGCGGCGACCATGGCCCGGGCGTGGCGGATCATCGGATAGCCCGTGTAGTTGTGCGTAACGCAGAACAGCAGGCCGCTGCGGCGCACGGTCTCGACCAGGTCGAGGGCATCCTCCAGCGTGGTCGTGAGGGGCTTGTCGCAGATCACGTGGATGCCCGCCTGGAGCAGAACCTTGGCGGCGGCGTGGTGCAGGTGGTTCGGCGTGACGATGGCCGCGACCTCGACGCCGTCCTCGCGCGCCGCCTCGCGTTCCGCCATCTCCCGAAACGAGCCGTAAGCGCGCTCGGGCGCGATACCCAGCTCCAGCGCGGAATCCACGGCGCGCCCCGGGTCGGACGAGAGCGCGCCGGCCACGAGCGTGTAGCGATCGTCGAGGCGCGCGGCGATGCGGTGGACGGCACCGATGAAGGCGCCCTGCCCGCCGCCGACCATGCCGAGCCGCAGGCGGCGTGGCGCTGTTCCTTGGCCCGAACCTTCGATGGTCACGCGCCGCCTCCCGCCGCCAGGCCGAGGATGCGCCGATTGGCCTCGATGTCCGTGCCGGCGCCGGCGAAGTCGTCGAAGGCCCGCTCGGTGACCTGGATGATGTGATGCTCGATGAAGGGCGCGCCCTCCGCCGCGCCCTGCTCGGGATGCTTGAGCGCGCATTCCCACTCGAGCACGGCCCAGCCCTCGAAGTCGTAGGCCGCGAGCTTGGCGAAGATGCCGGCGAAATCGACCTGGCCGTCGCCCAGCGAGCGGAAGCGGCCGGCGCGATCGACCCAGGACTGGTAGCCGCCGTAGACGCCTTGCTGCGGGCTCGGATTGAACTCCGCGTCCTTGACGTGGAACATCTTGATCCGCTCGTGATAGCGGTCGATGTAGCCGAGATAGTCGAGCTGCTGCAGCACGAAGTGGCTCGGGTCGTAGAGGATGTTGCAGCGCGGGTGGCCGCCGACGCGCTCGAGGAACATCTCGAAGGTCGCGCCGTCGTGCAGGTCCTCGCCCGGATGGATCTCATAGCAGACGTCGACCCCGGCCTCGTCGAAGGCGTCGAGGATCGGCTTCCAGCGCGCCGCCAGCTCGTCGAAGGCCTGCTCGATCAGGCCGGCCGGGCGCTGCGGCCAGGGATAGACGTAGGGCCAAGCGAGCGCACCGGAGAAAGTCGCATGGGCAGAAAGGCCCAAGTTGGCCGAAGCCTTGGCCGCCAGCTTCACCTGATCGACAGCCCAGGCCTGGCGCGCGGCGGGATTGCCGCGGACGGCCTCGGCGGCGAAGCCGTCGAACATCTCGTCGTAGGCCGGATGCACGGCAACGAGCTGACCCTGAAGATGGGTCGAGAGTTCGGTCACCTCGATGCCATGCTGGCCGAGCATGCCTTTCACCTCGTCGCAGTAGTCCTTGCTCTCGGCCGCCTTGGCGAGATCGAACAGGCGCGCGTCCCAGCTCGGGATCTGAACGCCGCGGTAGCCGTGCCCGGCCGCCCAGGCCGCGATCGAGTCCAGGCTGTTGAACGGCGGCTCGTCGCCCGCGAATTGGGCGAGAAAGATCGCCGGCCCCTTGATGGTTCTCATGCTAAGCG
>JAKSDN010000745.1 GCA_022360075.1 Kiloniellales bacterium
GCCGAGGCGGTGACCAGGTCGTGGGCCTCGAACGGGAGGTCTGAAAGGCCATCGCTCAGGTCGAGGCGCTTCTGGCTTACGGTGACCGCCACGGGTCCTTGGGGCGGCGAAGCGGCCGCTAACAGCGCGGCGTCTTGATCGACGAGCGTCCATTGTTGGGCCATCGGCAGCCGGGGCGCCAGGTAGCGCAGATTGGCGCCGCTGCCCGCGCCGAGATCGAGGATACGGACGGGGCCGGTACGATCTAGGGTCTCGGCCAAGCGTGCGACCAACCTATCGTCGCGGGCTCCGGCATCCGCCGGCTCGCGCAGCGCCAGCCAATCGGCGGCAAAGCCGGTCACGGCGCGGCCACCAGGCGCAGCGCCGCGGCGAAGCGCGTCACGGTCTCGTCCCAGCGCGGCAGATCCGCGCGCGCGGCCCGAGCACGGTGGGCCAGGGCGGCGAGCGCCGCTTCGTCGTCCATGAGGCGCCCTAGCGCCTCGGCCAGGGCTGTCGCATCGCCCGGCGGCACGAGCAGAGCGGTGCCGTCCGGCAGCGTTTCGGGGATAGCGCCGGCGCTGGTGGCGACGACCGGCAAGCCGCGGGCCAGCGCCTCGGTCAGGACCATGCCGTAGCCCTCGTGAAAGGAGGCCAGGACGAAGAGGTCGGCGCCCCGGTAGAGCCGGTCCAGCTCTCCGCCCTTGACCTCGCCCGGAAAGGAAACGCGCGAAGACAGGCCTTGCCGCTCACACTGAGCCCTCACGCTATCGGCCGTCACGGGATCGCGGGTGAGGGAGCCGGCGCAGGTCAGATGCCAAGGCCGGTCGGCCAGCCGGCTCAAGGCGTCGATCAGGACGGTATGTCCCTTGCGCGGGATGAGGCTGGCGGCACAGAGCAGGGCGAGGCCGGGCCCGCCCGATCCCTTGGCCAATGCGGCTTCGTCCACGCCGGGCGTCGCGACCGAAATGCGCTCGGGTTCGACGTCGAAGTCGGCCAGGCGGGCGGCGGTGTGCGGACTGGTGACGATCACGCGGCGCACGCTCTGCAAGGCGTCACGCTCGGAGCGAAGCAGCGCCGCGACTCGATCCGCTGCCAGGCCGGTCTCGTCGGCCAAAGGATGGTGCACGAGGCCGACCAAGTGCAGCCGTTCGGCATGGCGCCGGGTGACCTCGGGCATCACGCCCAAGGCCAAGCCATCGATCACGATGAGGGCGCCGGCCGGTTGCATGGCGAGCGCGCGCTCCGCCGCGTCCAACGCCGTGGGCGAGGGGTCCGGAAAACCGTCGGGCAGGCTCGTGGTCTCGACCCGCCAGCCTGCATCCCGCAGCCCTTCGATGACGCGCCGGTCGTAGATGAAGCCGCCGCTGCGGGTTTCAGGATCGCCCGGCAGGATGAAATGAACGGCGGTCACGCCGCGCTAGGACGTGCCGTCCAGCGGCCCCTCGTAAGCGGCCCAGGCCACATGGGACTCGCCGAGCGTCACCTTCATTGAGACCAAGGCCTCGGCGCCGGGGCCGAGTTCACCGGCGGCGATGCGCGCGGCCATGCGGTCGAAGATCGCCTTGGCCAGGAACTCGGTCGTCGTGTTCTGTCCGGCGAGCTCCGGGACGTCGTCGAGGTTGCGGTAGTTGAGGCCGCCCAGCAGCGCTTTCAGCGCGTTTCCGGCCCGGCCGATATCGACGACGATGTTGTCCGCGTTCAGCGCCGGGCGCCGGAACTCGACGTCCACGACGTAGGTCGCGCCATGCAGCGCCTGCGCCGGCCCGAAGACCTCGCCCCGGAAACTGTGGGCGATCATGAAGTGGTCCCGCACGGTCACGCTGAACATGGCTTACTCCGGATAGCTGATGCGATGGCAGAGCACGCCGCCGGGCGCGTCGGTGATCTTGGCGAGGGTCTCCGGCAGGGCGTGGAAGGGACTTTCCCCCGTGATCAGGCTATCCAGGCAGGGATCGGCCAGGAGCGCAAGCGCGAGGGCGAGGCGGCGGCGGCGGCTCCAACGGGCCCGCTGCGCGGCGGCGACCGTGCCGACGAAGGAGGAGCGCAGGGTGAGCCGCTTGGCGTGAAAGGCTTCGCCGAGCGGCAGTTCGACGCTGTTGTTGCCATACCAGCTCATCTCGACCACGGCCGCCTCGAAGCCCGCGAGGGCAAGCGCTGTGCGCAACCCGGCCGGCTGGCCGCTGGTGTGTATGACCAGATCGAGATCGCCGTTGGCTTCCTGCGGTGTTGTAAAATCGATGGACAAGTCGCTGGCGATATTCGCTTTTCCCGGATCGATGTCGATGAGCTGCGGCCGGCAACCGGCGATCCGCCGCGCCAGATAGGCGACCAGGCAGCCGACCGTCCCGGCGCCGATCACCGCAATGCGATCGCCGACCCGGGGCGCCGCATCCCAAAGACCGTTGACCGCTGTCTCCATGTTGGCGGTGAGCACGGCGCGCCCGGGCGGGACGCCATCGAGCAGGGGCATGACCTGGGCCGCGGGCACGACGTATTCGCGCTGATGCGGGTAGAGGCAGAAGACGTTGCGGCCGCGCAGCGCCGGCGGCCCCTCGAGCACGCGGCCGATGTTCGCGTAGCCGTACTTCACCGGCCAGGGAAAGTCGCCCTCCTGATGTGGCGCGCGCATCGCTTGGTATTGATTCTCCGGCACGCGGCCGCGGAACACCAGGCTCTCGGTGCCCCGGCTGATGCCGCTGTAGAGGCTGCGCACCCGGACATGATTGTCCTCGAACGGGTCCACGCGCGTCTGACGGATCTCGCCGGTCTTCTCGCCGGTGATCCAGAAGGCTTCGGTCGTGTCGGCGGTCACGGGCGCCGTCAGCCGCTAAGGCGGGCATAGACATCACCCGACGGCGCGTTGGGGTCGAGCTCGCGCAGCCACGCCGACAGGTCTTCGGCGCCAATCCACACTGGAAAGATCAGGCGCATCGTCTCGCCGCGCGAGACGTTGAAGCTGTAGGGGCCGAGGGCGGATAGGCGCTCGATGCTGGCCTGCGCGGGCGCCTTGGCGGCCGGCAGGTATTCGAAGGAGAGCTGCCGGATCGGCTGGCTCAGGCCGGCCAGGGCCTCCGCCTCGAAGCCTTCTATGTCGATCTTGCAGAAGTCCGGCGGGCCGAAGCGCGCGATCAGATCGTCGAGCGTCGTCACCGTGACCGGCAGCGCTGTATCCCAAGACACGCCGGCGAAGGCGGGTGCACGCTTTACCGCGGCGATCCAGTCGGGCGAGAGGCTCGAGACCGTCGGCGTGCGGGCGCTCAAGTGTAGCTCGGCCGTGCCGGGGCTGGCGCCCACGGCCTGCTGCAACAGGGTCACGTCTTGACGTTTGCCGTAAATGCGCTCGAGCAGAGCGAAGAAGCGCGGGTTCGGCTCGAGGGCGACGGTGCGCGCGC
>JAKSDN010000326.1 GCA_022360075.1 Kiloniellales bacterium
CAAGCACGCGATGGGCGGGGCCGAGGTCTTCGTCAACATGACCGGCAACACGCCCTCGGCCTGGAACGACCCGACCAAGGGCGGCGAGCTCGCGCGCAGCCAGTTCGACCGCGGCGCCGACGTGGTCTTCGCGGCGGCCGGGGGCACCGGTGTCGGCGTCTATCAGGCGGCCAAGGATGCGGGCAAGCTCGCGATCGGCGTCGACTCCAACCAGAACCATCTGCATCCCGGCACCATGCTGACCTCCATGGTCAAGCGCGTCGACGTCGCGGTCGCCGAGGCTTTCCGCTCGGTGATGAACGATAGCTGGAAGCCCGGCATCAAGGTCCTCGGCCTGGCCGAGGACGGCGTGGCCTGGGCGCTGGACGAGAACAACCGCGCGCTGGTCACCGCCGACATGGAGGCCAAGCTCGCCGAGGCCCAGAAGCAGATCATCGGCGGCCAGATCGCCGTCGCGGACTACATGGCCAGCAATAGCTGCGACTACTGACCCGCCGGCAGCGGGCCCGGCGCCGACCATGAGCGTCACGGAGACGCCGGCCGCCCCGGGCAGCGCGCCGCCGGAAACGGCGGCGGACGGCCCGGTGCCGGCTGCCGAACATCCGGCGATCGAGCTCAAGGGCATCGACAAGCGCTTCGGCGCCGTCCACGCCAACCGTGCGATCGATCTCGCCGTCATGCCGGGCACGATCCACGGCATCGTCGGCGAGAACGGCGCCGGCAAGTCGACCCTGATGAACATTCTCTACGGCTTCTATCAGGCCGACCGCGGCGAGATCTTCGTCAAGGGCCGGCCGCTGCGCATCGACGGGCCGGACGATGCGATCGGCGCCGGCGTCGGCATGGTGCATCAGCACTTCATGCTCGTGCACAACTTCACCGTCCTGGAGAACCTGCTGCTCGGCGCCGAGGACCGCTTCTGGGTGCGCGAGAGCTTCGCCGCCGCCCGGCGTAGCCTGGAGCAGATCGAGCGCGATTATGGCCTCGAGGTCGATCCCGACGCGGTCGTGGGCGCCCTGCCGGTCGGCCTGCAGCAGCGCGTCGAGATCCTGAAGATCCTGTTCCGCGGCGCCGAGACCATCATCCTCGACGAGCCGACCGCGGTGCTGACGCCGCAGGAGACCGACGAGCTGTTCCGCATCCTCGGGCGGCTCAAGGCCGAGGGCAAGACGGTGGTGCTGATCACCCACAAGCTGCAGGAGATCATGGCGATCACCGACCGGGTC
>JAKSDN010000486.1 GCA_022360075.1 Kiloniellales bacterium
CGGTCTTGAGCTTGCCGAAGCGCCGGTCGATGCGGCGAAGCTCGGCGGCCTCTTGGCGCTCATCAAGGACGGCACGATCTCCGGGCGCATCGCCAAGGAGGTCTTCGAGGCCATGTGGGAGAGCGGCAAGGCGGCCGCGGAGATCGTCGAGGAGCGGGGTCTCAAGCAGATCACGGACAGCGGCGAGATCGAGGCGATCGTCGCCAAGACCGTCGCGGATAACCCGGGTCAGGCCGAGCAGTTCCGGGCCGGCAACGAGAAGGTGATGGGCTGGTTCGTCGGCCAGGTCATGAAGGCCAGCCAGGGCAAGGCCAATCCCAAGATGGTCAACGAGCTGCTGCGCAAGGCGCTCAGCTAGTGGTACGACTCCGACATTCCGATCCCGGAATGTCGGGCCGCCCCACCAGGTCACTCTATTGTTTGGGCCCAATTCTAGTCGACACTTGATCCAATTCCATCGGACTCAAGTGTCGGAATTGGACCACTAGGGCCGCCTCGTCAAAGACCTTCGTAAAGCTCCGGGCGGCGGTCGCGGCGATAGGGGGCGATGGCTTCGGCTTCGGCCATGCGCGCGCGGCTTAGCTCGGCCTTCAGCAGGGCGTCCTCGCCGTCGGCCAGGGCGTAGATGTCGGTCAGCGGCCCTGCGATGATGCTCTCCCCGTTGTAGTGGTAGCGGCCGTCGTCGCCGCAGTGGTTCGCGTAGGCGACGAAGACGTTGTTCTCGGTTGCCCGCGAGGCCACAACGATTCGGGAAAAGGACGAAGGCGTCGCGTGGAGCGCCGTCGCCGTCGGCACGGCCAGTAGCTCGGCGCCGGCCAGCACGTTGGTGCGCACCAGCTCGGGGAACTCGACCTCGTAGCAGATCAGCAGCGCGACTTTAAAGCCGCCGAGCTCCGTCTGCGTAACGGCGCGATCGTCCGGTACGAAGAGGGCGCGCTCGTAGTCGCCGAACAGATGGGTCTTGCGGTGATTGGCGAGCGTCCGGCCATCGGGGCCGATCAGGATCGCGCTATTGTAGAGCGCGTCGTCCGAACGTTCCGGATAGCCGTAGCAGAGCGCGAGGCCGTGTGCTGCGGCGACTTGGGCCATCCGTTCTTGGCTCGGGCCCGCCGGCGGCTCGGCCAGGTCGCGGATCGTCTCGCCAGCTCCATAGCCGCAGGTCGCGAGCTCCGGATAGACCAGGAGGGCCGCGCCCGCGTCGGCGGCCTTTGCCGCCAAGGCCGCCATCTTGTCGAGGTTCGCCGCGCGCGCCCCGGGTGCGAAGGCGGACTGGGCGACGGCGACGGTCAGCGTCGGCTGGGACAAAATGGCGCTCCTTCTATGGGCGGTGCCACGTCGTTCTAGAAGCCACGCGGAGCGGAGCATGGCAAGCGCCGAGGATCGTGTTGAAGGGGCATTCGCCATCAGAACGCTCGGGACGGAGCGGCGAGTGGGGTAGGGGCGCCTGAAGAAGCCGCCGTAATGCCGCCCGATATCGGGCCGGGTATCCTTGACAACCTACCTTACGACAGGTAGATAATCGCCACGCCGCCAATTTGTCTGGATGACCCGTTGATCATGCAAGAAGGAAGAACCGATGCCTGAAGAGCTCTTTTGGCTGACGCTGACCATACTGATGACCGCGCTCTTCTGGGTGCCTTATGTGCTCAGCCGGATCGTCGTGCGCGGGCTTTGGGGCGCGATGGCGAACCCGACGCCGGACGCGGCCGAGGTGCCGGCCTGGACCGATCGCGCGGAGCGCGCGCATCGCAACGCCATCGAGAACCTGGTCCTCTTCGCCCCGCTGGTCCTCGCGAGCTTTGCCATGGGGCTCGATCCGGCCTTCACGGCGACGGCCGCCATGATCTATTTCTTCGCCCGCGCCGCCCACTTCGTGATCTACACCGCCGGGATCCCGGTCGCGCGGACACTGCTGTTCGCCGTCGGTTTCGCGGCCCAGTTGGCCCTCGCGCTGCGACTGCTTGGCGTTGTTTGAAGCCGTCGGCAAAGGAGAGCGGGAGCCTCATCCCCTATCGCCAGAGAACGCATGCGGACCATGTCGGATACCTCAGAGCAGATCCTCGATACCGCGGAAGCGCTGATCCAGCGCGGCGGCTTCCATGCCTTCAGCTTCCAGGACATCGCCGAGCGCATCGGCATCAAGAAGGCCAGCATCTACTATCACCACCCGGCGAAGGCGGAGCTGGGACGCGCGGTGATCGCGCGCTACCGCCGTCGCTTCAAGGAAGTCATGGCGGCCATAGAAGAAGACAGGGGCATCGGCTATTGGGAGGCGCTCGATCTCTACATGGAGCCGATCGTCCAGCTCGCGCGGTCCGACGACGAGATGTGTCTCTGCGGCGTCCTGGGCGGCGAGTACCTCGCCCTGCCGGAGGCGATGCAGGCCGAGGTGGCGGCCTTCTTCGGGGAGCATCAGAAATGGCTGGCGAAGCTCCTGGAGCGCGGCCGCAAGGCCGGCGACTTCCACTTCGCCGGCTCACCCGGCAAGACGGCCAAGCTCGCCTTCAGCGCCATCGAGGGGGCCCTGCTGATCAAGCGCGCCACCCGGGACGCGGGACAGTTCGACGACGTGATGGCGCTCATCAAGGCGATGCTGCGGGGTTAGGCGGAGCGTTTCGGGGTTTCCCGAGTAGGGGGCGGCGTTGGCTGCAAACGTCCTATCAATAGGATTCGTTGGTGGGACGTCTGTCGATTTCGAGACCAACACAGCGCAGCGTAGCCACAACCAAAGGTTCGCTGTTGTGCGAGCGAGTGCTGGTGCCGCAGGCTTGGGCGGGTGGGTCGAGAGTCGGCGGCCTCGACCTTTGGTTTTCCGCGCCATGTTCACCCCCAGCCCCTCATGCTGAGCCTGTCGAAGCGTGAGGATGGCTCCGTAAGAGGGGCAAAAGTCCGGGCAGCGTTGCGGTATCGAGCGATGGTGGCGTTTTCTGGTCTCGGCTGCGTTACTGGTGTGCGTGCTTCGAGACGCCCCTTCGGGGCTCCTCAGCATGAGGACAGGTTTTTGATGGCATCAAGATTGGACCTCATGCTGAGGAGCGCTCGGCAGAGCGCGTCTCGAAGCACGCAGGCTCTTCATCCAGCACTCCAAGCCTCTTGCCGTTCCTGTCGCAGAACGCCGATCTATTCTCGCCCGGACTTTTGCTACTCTTACGATCGCTCCGGCCTAGGCCCCTGCACCGAGCCATCCTCACGCTTCGACAAGCTCAGCATGAGGGGCTGGGGGTGAACATGGCGCGGGAAACCAAAAGTCGAGACCGCCGACTCTCGATCCAACCGACCAAGCCTGCAGCACCACCACGCGCTCGCACAACAACGAACCTTTGGTTGCGGCTACGCTGCGCTGTGTTCGACCGCGTGTCGCACGGAGCACGTTGGACGGATCTGCCACCGGGCACGGTTCCGGAATCAATTCGAGAGTGGAGCAGTCACGCGAACCAGCAGAGCACCGCGTAGCAGGTGCCGAAGACCTCGGTGAAAAGGAAATAGAGCGCCAGATCGACCAGAAAGCAGAGGGCCAGCAGCGGCAGGCAGAAATAGCCGAAGAAGTAGATGGCCGCCCAGCGCGTGAAGCGTCGTCGCGGGACCACGATCCCGTGGATCGTATCCGTGCCCTTGTTCCGCCGTACGCTGGCCAAAACCGCCATGTCCACAACCCTAGGTCGGGCCGGGCTATAATGGAAGCGACTCGGAAGGAGGCACCGCTTGGTCGCAAACGGCCTAGCCTTGCGATGGGACGAAGTTCAGGAAGCGGATTGGAGCGGGCTGCTTGCCCGCGTAGAACGCTCCAGCCTCGAGCAAAGCTGGGCCTATGGCGAGGGGCTGGCGGCGGCCGGCCATGCCCGAGTGCGGCGGGCGATCATCGAAGGCGAGGGTCAGGTCCTGGCCGTCGTCCAGGTCTTGCTCAAGCGCCA
>JAKSDN010001122.1 GCA_022360075.1 Kiloniellales bacterium
CCTGGGCATCTGCGTCGGCATGCAGCTCATGGCGAGCCGCGGCCTCGAGCACGGCGAGCATCCCGGCTTCGATTGGATCTCCGGCACCGTCGCCGCGCTCGATCCCGGCGATCCGGCGCTCAAGGTGCCGCACATGGGCTGGAACGAGCTGGAGCTGCTGAATGGCGGCCATCCGGTGTTGGCGGGCCTGAACGGTTCCTCCCATGTCTATTTCGTGCACGGCTTCGTCTTTCATGCCGACGATCCGGCGCGGGTGATCGGCCGGGTCGACTATGGCGGGCCGGTTGCCGCCGTGGTGGCGCGCGACAATCTGATCGGTACCCAGTTCCATCCCGAGAAGAGCCAGGCCGCGGGCCTGCGCCTGCTCGCGAATTTCCTCCAGTGGCGGCCATAGAATTGAGTGTGCGATGAGCGAAGCGACCCATGCTGATCCGGCGACGGCGGTAGAACGGCTGACCTCTTTCAAGGGCGGCGACCTGCACGATCTTTGCGATGCCGCCGAGGCCGCCATTCTCGACGGCGGCGGCTTCGGCTGGCTGACGCCGCCGCAGCGCAGCGTCATGGAGACCTATTGGCAGGGGGTGCTCCTGGTGCCCGAGCGCGAGCTCTTCGTCGCGCGGCTCGACGGCACGATCGCCGGGTCGGCGCAGCTTCAGCGGCCGCAGAAGAACAACGAAGCCCAGGCCCTCACCGGCCAGCTCACGACCTTTTTCATCGCGCCCTGGGCGCGCGGTCACGGCTTGGCGCGGCGTCTGGTCGAGATGGTCGAGACCGGCGCGCGCGAGGCCGGCCTGCGGGTGCTCAATCTCGATGTCCGCGAGTCGCAGAGACGCGCGATCCAGATTTACGGGCAGCTCGGCTACCAGCGCTTCGGCGTCAATCCGCACTACGCCTGGATCGACGACCGCTGGGTCGCGGGATTCTACTACACCAAGGTGCTCGACGCCGGCTAAGGCGTTGGGTCGAGGCCCGGCATGATCCTCTTTCCGGCTATCGATCTGAAGGACGGCGCCGTCGTGCGCCTGCTGCGCGGCGCCATGGAGCAGGCGACGGTCTTCGGCGAGGACCCGGCCGCCCAGGCCCGCGCCTTCGCCGCGGCCGGCTTCGCGTGGCTGCATCTGGTCGATTTGAACGGCGCCTTCGCCGGCAAGCCGGTGAACGGCGACGCGGTGCGCGCGATCCTCGCCGCGGTCGACCTGCCGGTGCAGCTCGGCGGCGGCATCCGCGACTTGGCGACGGTCGAAGGCTGGCTCACGGCCGGTGTGCGTCGGGTCATCCTCGGCACCGCCGCGGTGAAGGATCCTGCGCTCGTGCGCGACGCCTGCCGCGCCTTTCCCGAGCGGGTCGTGGTCGGCATCGATGCGCGCGGCGGCCGCGTCGCGGTCGAGGGCTGGGCCGAGGTCAGCGACCTGTCGGCGCTGGATCTGGCGCGCCGCTTCGAGGACGCCGGGGTGGCGGCGATCGTCTACACCGACATCGAGCGCGATGGCGCCCTCCAAGGCGTCAATGTGGCGGCGACCGCCGCGCTGGCCGAATCCCTCACCATCCCGGTGATCGCCTCCGGCGGCGTGGCGAGCCTCGACGACATCGCGGATCTCAAGGCGGTCGAGGCCCAGGGCGTGGCCGGCGCGATCATCGGCCGAGCGCTCTACGACGGTCGCATCGAACCGGAGGCGGCTTTGGCTCTGGCCCAAAGCGAGTCGCGGCCGGAGCGGAGCGGCGGAGTCGGTGCCGGATGCTGAAGGCCCGGGTCATCCCCTGTCTCGACGTCAAGGACGGCCGCGTGGTCAAGGGCGTCAACTTCGTCGCCCTGCGCGATGCCGGCGATCCGGTGGAGCAGGCCCGGATCTACGACGCCGCCGGCGCCGACGAGCTTTGCTTCCTCGACATCACGGCGAGCCACGAGAAGCGCGCCATCCTGCTCGACATCGTCGCCCAGACGGCCGAGGTCTGCTTCATGCCGCTGACGGTCGGCGGCGGCGTGCGCACGAGCGAGGACGTCCGCCGGCTGTTGCTTGCGGGCGCCGACAAGGTCTCGATCAACACGGCGGCGGTGAAGCGGCCGGACTTCGTGCGCGAGGCGGCGGAGAAGTTCGGCACTCAGTGCATCGTCGTCGCCATCGACGGCAAGCGCGGTGCGTCCGGCAACTTCGAGGTTTTCACCCATGGCGGCCGCGAGCCGACCGGGCTCGATGCCGTCGATTGGGCCCGGCGCATGGCGGACTACGGCGCGGGCGAGATCCTGCTGACCTCCATGGACCGCGACGGCACGAAACAGGGCTACGACATCGCCCTCACGCGGGCGGTGGCCGACGCCGTCCCGATTCCGGTGATCGCCTCGGGCGGCGTCGGCACGCTCGATCATCTGGTCGAAGGCATCCGCGACGGCCATGCCACGGCGGTGCTGGCCGCCTCGATCTTCCATTTCGGCACCTACTCGATCGCCGAAGCCAAGGCGCACATGGCCAAGGGCGGCGTCCCCGTGCGGCCCTGCGTGTAAGGCCTTGCCCGGCTGCGTGACAGCCGCCGCAATACCTGCTAGGCAGCCGAGAAACGGCGATGAGGAGTGACGATTCCATGGCGGGCAAGGAGCCGGACGGCCGAACCTTGGACGCGCTCTACGAGGTCATCGAGGGCCGCCGCAAGGCCGACCCAGAGTCCTCGCGTACGGCCAAGCTGTTCAACCGGGGCGTGCCCAAGATCGCTCAGAAGGTGGGCGAGGAGGCGGTCGAGGCGCTGATCGAAGGGGTTGCCGGCGATCGGGACAGGCTGACGGAAGAAAGCGCCGACCTGCTTTATCACCTGCTGGTGCTGTGGGCGGCCTGCGAGGTGAGCCCGAAAGAGGTTTGGAAAGCACTCGAGGCGCGCCGTGGGACCGCTTGGTCGGACCAAAACAACGGCGCGGCCTGAGCCGGGCTCGGCGAATTCGGCATGACAGGGATAGGAGACCCCGCAGCGATGGCAAGCGAAAGCGGCTACGACCAGAACAACATCTTCGCGAAGATCCTCCGCGGCGAGATCCCCTGCAACAAGGTCTATGAAGACGAGCACGCGCTCGCCTTCCACGACATCAATCCGCAGACCCCGACTCATGTCCTGGTGGTGCCGAAGGGCGCCTACGTCTCTTCCGACGACTTCGCCGAGAAAGCGAGCGAGGCCGAGATCGCCGGCTTCTTCAGGGCCGTGGGCCGCATCGCGCGCGATCTGGGACTGGTCGAGCCCGGCTATCGCGTGCTCGCCAATCACGGCCGCGATGCCCATCAGGAAGTTCCGCACTTCCACATGCACATCTTCGGCGGCAAGGATCTCGGACGCATGATCAAGCCGGCCGACAAATAGCGCGAGTCTCCTACCCGGCTGGCCGCCTCGCCTCCTCATTGTCCCCGTTAAGCCAGCGGTAACCTCTGGTCGCTAAGCATGGGCACACCCGGCCAATAGCCAAGCCGAGATGCTCGCCCATGCGAAACTTTCTTATGGCCTCCGGGCTGACCGTCGCCGCCGCTTTCCTGATCACGCCGGCGCTCGTGCCCGATGCATTGAGGGCGTCGCCCGAGACGCCGAAGGCGACCGCGAACCCGATGCCCAGCGCGCCGGTCACAACGGAGCTTGCCTCCCCGAGACATGTGACGGGCGCCCCTACGGTCCTCGCGCTCGGACCCTTGCGTGACAAGCCGGCACCGAAGCCGAAGGATCGTGCCGACAGCGCGACGACGCAGCCGCAGCCCAAACCGCCCGTGGTGCTCTCCGACCTGGCGCCGGCGGCCGGCGTGGCGGAGAGCGCGACCCCGCCCTCGCCCTGGTCCAGTGGCCGCCGGAACAAGGAGCTGGCCGCGGTGCCCGGCACGGCGGTCAGCCGCCCGCTCACTCAGGTGGCGGAGCGCAACGGGGCGTCGCAGCGGATGGCGGACCCCGGCACTGCCGGCGACAGAGCCCGGCCGCGCCTGGCCAAAGCGGTCGCTCTCCAGGTCGCTAAGGCGGATCCCGAGCCGCCGAAGGCGCCCAAAGCCAAAGTGGCGAAGGCCGAACCCAAGCCAAAGGCCCAGTCGAAGGAGATGAAGGCCAAGGCCGGCTCGGCGGCGCCCAATCCCAACGCGGGCTCGCGCGGCGGCTCGATCTACATCGTTATCGGCAGCTTCCTGCGGGCCGACCATGCGGCCGAATGGGTCCGCAAGTACAAGCAGTGGCAGCCCGTCACGATGGAAGCGGTCGTCGAGGGGCGTACGCGCCAGCGGGTCGTCGTCGGTCCGTTCGGTGATGACGAGGCCAAGATCGCGCTTTCGATGATCAAGGCCGGCGGCGTGAAAGATGCTTGGCCGCTGAAATCCATGAAGAAGGCAGACAGCGCCACGCGTACGCCAGAGCGCAGCGGCTAAGGACCAGGTCCCTAAGTTTCCGGCTGCCGGCCATTCAGCCGGCGGAGCTCCCGTATCTCTGACCGCAGCGCGGTTACCTCCGCGAGAATGCGCTCCGCATCCGCGTGGGCGGCCTCTTGGCGCGCCGCCTCGTCGGCCTCGCGGTCGATCTCGTGCTGGCTGTGCATGGCATTGACCAGGATCGCGATGAAGAGGTTCAGGACGGCGAAGCTGGTGACCAGGATGAAGGGCACGAAAAAGAGCCAGGCGTAGGGAAAGACCTGCATCACCGGCCGCACGATGCCCATCGACCAGCTCTCCAGGGTCATGATCTGGAACAGCGAGTACATCGAGGCGCCGACCGTGCCGAACCAGTCCTCGAAGGCGGCGCCGAACAGCTTCGTCGCCATCACCGCGAAGACGTAATAGACCAGGGCCAGCAGCATCACGACCGAGGCCATGCCGGGGATGGCCTGCAAGAGCGCCTGGACCACCCGGCGCATGCTCGGCACCACCGAGACCAGACGGAACACCCGGATGATCCGCAGGGCCCTCAGCACCGACAGGCCATTGGTCGCCGGCACCAGGCCGATCCCGACCACGATGAAGTCGAAGATGTTCCAGGGCTCGCGGAAGAAACGCAGGCGCTTGACGAGCATCTTGAGCAGGATCTCGACCACGAAGACGCCCAGGATGAAGCGGTCGAGACCCAGCAGCAGGTCCCCGGCCGCTGCCATTGCGTTTTTCGAGGTCTCGAGACCGAGGGTCACGGCGTTGAGGATGATGAGGGCCGTGATGGTGCGCTGCACCGCGCGCGATTCGATGATCGCCTCGAGGCGACTCATGGGCGCGATCGCCGCCGCGGCGTTTTCCTGGATTTCTGCGTTCATCGTCCCGTTCGGTCTCCGTCGGCCGGATCGCGGCTATAGATGGCGGAGTCAGGCCCTCGCCTCAAGTGGGCGGGCGCCTTGCGGTCCGCTTTGGCCGGCCGAAGCCTTGGCCTCGGCGAGAATCCAGTCGCGGAACAGGGCGGCCGGCCGGCTGAGCGGCAGGTCGGCCGGCGTGAGCAGGTAGAAGGCGCGTTCGGACTTCAGCGTGGCTTCGATGGGCCGCACCAAGGCGCCGCGGATCAGGAAGTCGTCGGCCAGGCGGCTGCCGCCGAGCGCGATGCCCTGGCCGTCGAGGGCGGCCTGGATCAGGACCAGGTAGTTGTCGAAACGCAGCTCGCGGCCGCGCGGCTTGCCCTCCACGCCGAGCACCCTGAGCCAGCTCTCCCAGGTCACCCAGTTGCTGTCGTACTCGATGAGCTGCAGCAGCGTCTCGTTCAGCAGGTCTTGCGGCTCTTTCAGGGGCGGCCGTCCCGTCAGGTAGCCCGGCGCGCAGACCGGAAAGACCTCGTTGTCGAGCAGGTGCACCGCTTGGGCGCCGGGCCAGCGGCCGCGTCCGTAGCGCACGGCCAGATCGATCCCGGCGATCGCCAAGTCATGGACCGGCGCCGAGGCGACCAGACGCAGCTCGACCGACGGATGGGCGGCGCGGAACTTGGCGACGCGCGACATCAGCCAATAGTTGGCGAAGGTGACGCTGGTCGAGACGGTGATCTCGCCCGGTTTCTTGATACGGCGCAGCTCGACGGCGCTGTTGGCGATGTGCTCCAAGCCCATCGATACGGCCTGGTGGAAGCGCGCGCCGTCGCGGGTGAGCTGCAGAGTCCGGCTGCCGCGCTGGAACAAAGTGGTCCCCAGATGCTGCTCCAGAAGCTGGATTTGGCGGCTGACGGCAGCCTGCGTGACCTTCAGCTCGTTGGCCGCTCGGGTGAAGTTCCGATGCCGCGCTGCCGCCTCGAAAACCACGAGGCTATTCGGCGGCGGCAGCTTCATACGTAGGCTTACCATGAGAAAAACTGATCATATGATGACAATTTAACCAGTTATACCGTTAAAGCAGAGCTGTTACCATTACCTATTCTAGCAAAACCGAAACCGCCTGCGCCCGGCCGAGCCGCGCAGGGTCAATTGCGGGAGGACAACATGGTCGCCGGCCGTAACGCCCTTTTTATTCCGGGCCCCACCAACATGCCGAACGCGCTGCGCGCGGCCATGGACCAGCCGCTCGAGGACATGCGGGCGCCGGACTTCCCCAGCTTCACGCTCGGACTGTTCCGAGACCTGAAGCGGATCTTCAAGACCGAGACCGGCCAGATCTTTCTCTTCCCGGGCTCCGGCACCGGCGGCTGGGAGGCGGCCATCACCAACACCCTGTCGCCCGGCGACAGGGTCCTGGCGTCGACCTTCGGGCAGTTCTCTCATCTGTGGGTCGATCTCTGTCAGCGCCACGGCCTCGACGTCGATGCCGTCGAGGTCGAGTGGGGCGAGGGCGTGCCGGTCGAGACCTACGCCGAGCGCCTGGCCGCCGACAAGGCCCATGCGATCAAGGCGGTGCTGGTCTGCCACAACGAGACCGCGACCAGCGTCACCAGCGACGTGGCGGCGGTGCGCCGCGTGCTGGACGACCTCGACCATCCGGCCCTGCTGATGGTCGACGGCGTCAGCTCGATCGCCAGCATCGACTTCCGCATGGACGAGTGGGGCGTGGACCTCGCGGTCAGCGGCTCGCAGAAGGGCTTCATGCTGCCCACGGGCCTGGCCATCGTCGGCGCCAGCCAGAAGGCCTTGGAGGCCAGCAAGACGGCAAAGTGCCCGCGCTGCTTCTTCGACTTCGCCGACATGATCCGCACGAACAAGGACGGCTATTTTCCCTATACGCCGGCCACGACACTGATGCACGGCCTGCGCGCCTCGATCGACCGCCTGCAAGCCGAGGGTTTGGACAACGTCTTCGCCCGTCACCATCGCCTGGCTGAGGGCGTGCGCCGGGCCGTCACGGCCTGGGACCTTAAGCTCTGCGCCAAGGAGCCCAAGTGGTACTCCGACACGGTGAGCGCCATCTGCGTGCCCGAGGGCTTCAACGGCAACGACGTCGCGAAGCTCGCTTACTACCGCTACAACCTCTCGCTCGGCCTCGGGCTCTCCAAGGTCGCCGGCAAGGTCTTCCGGATCGGCCACCTGGGCGATCTCAACGAGCTCATGTTGATCCAGGCTCTGGCCGGTGCCGAGATGGCCATGCGCGATCTCGGCATCGAGGTCGAGCTCGGCAGTGGGGTCGCCGCGGCGCAGGAGCACTACCGCCACACCGCGAAGCCGGTCGATCTCGGCACCGCCGCCGTTGCGGCCATGTAGCCCGCAGCAAGTTCTTCTCCTGTCGGACCGGGCGAGGGCGAGCTTCGCCCCGGCCGAGGGGCGTGAGCGCCATGGACATCCACGAGTATCAAGCCAAGGAGCTGCTGGCCGGTTTCGGCATCCCGATCCCGCGCGGCGGCATCGCCTACAGTCCCGAGCAAGCCGCCTATCGCGCCCACGAGATCGGCGGTGAGGGCTGGGTCGTGAAGGCCCAGGTTCATTCCGGTGCGCGCGGCAAGGCCGGCGGCATCAAA
>JAKSDN010000023.1 GCA_022360075.1 Kiloniellales bacterium
CGCGGTGCCAACCTTGCGCGCCAGCTTGGCCTGGATCTCGGGGCGGCACATGTAGTCGATGAAGGTATGCGCGGCATCGGCATGCTTCGAGGCGCGCGAGACGGCCCAGTTGCCGGAATCGTTGACGCCGCCTTCCTTGGGAAAGGTCGAGCGCACCGGATGCCCGTCGGCCGCCGCCAGCCCCGCCACGTCGTGATAGTACTGGCCCATGGGAATCTCGCCGGCCTGCAGCGCCTGCTGGAACTGACCTTCGTCGCGGTACCAGAGCGCCACGTTGGGCTTCAGCTCCGTCAGCTTGTCCAGCGTCTTCATGATGTTCGCTTCGGTGTCCAGGAATCCGGTGCCGCCGAAGAAAGTCTCCGCCGTGATCTCCAGCAGGAAGGAGTTGCTCGCCAGGGCCAGCAAGCCGAGCCTGCCTTCGTGCTTCGGCTCCCAGAATTCGGCCCAGGACTCCGGCGCTTGCGGATAGACGTCCGTGTTGGAGACCAGCGTGATGTACCAGGCCACCGCGCCGATCCCGTCGACCCGGCCGTCCGGATAGCGGTGCACATATTGCGGCAGGAGGTTCTTGGCGTTGGGCAGCCGCTCGAGGTCGAGCGGCGTCCAAAGCTCGGACTTCTGGCCCTTGAGCATGGGCGTCTGCGCGATCATCGAGACGTCGGCCGGCGCCACGCCGGCCCGGGCCGCGGTCTCGAGCTGGACCAACCAGGCCTCGCCGGTCGGCTCGGCGATGGACTCGATCTCGATGCCGGTCTCCTTGGTGAAGTCGGCATAGATGTGCTTGTCGAAGGAGTCCTTGAAGTAGCCGCCGTAGGTGCCGACCTTCAGCGGCTCGGCCGCGCGCGCGATGACCGCCGGAAAGCCCACCGCCGCGGCCCCGGCCAGCACCGAGGCACCGAGCAGGAAAGCTCTGCGGCCCGAGTTCGTTGCGTGCGTGCTTTTGCGGGTGGTCGCCATACCCCTGTCCTCCCTTGTCATCGGCTTTGTTGGCTTGCGCCAGCCTAGCATCGCGATGGGCCGGGAGAGAATTGGTAACGCGCGTCTAAGCAACCGCTGGACTCATTTTCTGTCGAGAGGAAGAATGCCGCTTGCCAACGAATTGGCCCAAGACATTCTCTCAATTCTGTCACCCTCGGGCTTGACCCGAGGGTCCATCGAAGTCCGAGACTCGAACTTCGGAGGTTCCGGTCTCGGACTGCAATGGATTGCCGGGTCAAGCCCGGCAATGACAAGTGTTGGTATTGGGGAAGGCGGAGCCTTTAAACGCTGATCACTGCTGTGGGGACAGGACATAAGGACGTCCGGCACCCAGCACGTTTGGAGTCCCCATCCCGC
>JAKSDN010001060.1 GCA_022360075.1 Kiloniellales bacterium
CCGGCCAGATCTGGCAGCCCTTCGCGGGGCTGTTCGAGGGCCGGGGCCTGACCTCGGGCAAGACCGTCGCGCTCTTTCCCTGGCTCGACCTGCTCGTCGTCGCCGTCGCCTACCTTCTGATCGCGGCCCTGCTCTGGGCCTGGGTCGCGTTCCGGCGCGGGACGGTTCGCGCCGGCCTGCGCTACGCCCTACCGGTCGCGACCATCCATGCCGGCATGGTGGTCGCGCTGGTCGGCGGCCTGGCGGCGACGGTCCTGGACAGCTACAGCCAACGGGTCGTGGCGCTGCCCGACGGCCTCGCCCAGCCGATCGACTTCCCGGGCGGCTACCGCTTGCAGATCGGCGTCATCGAGAGCGGGACGGCCAGCGATGGCGCGCGCGCGGGCGCGGAGGCCTTCCGCTCGGTGGCCGAGGTCTCCTGGTCCCTGGTCCGCGACGGCGCGCCCGTGGCCGCGCAAAGCGGCCACACGGTCTATCGCGACGAGCGGCCGCCCTACAGCAACGAGATCGGCGCCGTGCGCCTGATGTGCGAGATGATCGACTATCGCTACGCCCGCTACGTGAGCGAGAGCGAGCAGGTCATCCATCCGCTGATCTCGCGCGGGCTGTGGCGCGACGTGCAGATCTGGGTGCCCGCGGTGAGCGGCCCCAAGGCCGCTGGCGGCGCGCCGACCCAGGGCAGCCTGCCGGTGATCCTCAAGGTCTTTCCGCTCATGTCCCTGGTCTGGTTCGGGATCACGGCTGGCTTGGTGGGCTTCGCACTGCTGTTCTGGTGGGAGCGCCGTAGCCCCTAACCAGTCGTGGGTGCCGGCATCTCCTCGCGAAGCGCGATTTTCTCATCGGCGACCAGAAGCCGGCGCGCCCGCAGCCAATCGAGAGCGGTATCGAGCTGGTCCTCGGCCACGGCCAGCCGTCGGGCGAGCTCCGCGCGGCGGGCCTCGAGCGGGTCGCCCCGGCTGGCACGGAGCAGATCCAGCAGCTCGGCCAGCGGCACCTCGGCGACGCGCCAGATGCCGCGCGGCTGATCCGCCGTGACCACGACTCGCCGCGCGACGACGAAGCCGGCTTCGATGACGGGGCGGGTTTCGATGCGCGGCGGCGCGGCATCGGGCGGCGCGTGCGCCGCCGCCTGGTCCGGCCATTCGGCGCGGGCAGACCAGAACGGCCGGGCGGGCCAGCGTCGCTCCAGGGCATAGAAGTCGCGGCCGACCCGCGCATAGCGCCAGAACGCGCCCTCGACGCGCTCGCGATAGAAACGACGGGCGAGCTCCCCCTTGGCCGGCCGGGACAGCAGCGTGTGCACGACCGCGCTTGCGGCAAGCGCCGAGCCCAACGCCTCGAACAGACCATGGCCGGAGAGCGGATCGACCGCCGCCGCCGCGTCGCCGACCCGCAAGCTGGCGGGCCCGAGCAAGCCATCGGCGAGGCGCGCGCTGGCCCCTCGCGTCATGACCGGACCGACTGACCGGCCGGCAGCGATCAGCTCGGGAAGCAAATCCAAGGATTCGACTTGGGCATCGAACAGGGCGGTCAACGCGCCCCGCTTGGGCAAGCCGGCACCGCTGTCGAGGAAGATCTGGAGATAGGCACTTTCGCCATCGGCCACAAACCAGGCCCAACCGTCGGCGAAGCTCTCGACGGCCGTGCAGCGTTGGCCACCGAAGCCGTCGATCCGCCGCACCAGCGCCGTCGTCTCGGGCCCGCGCAGCTCCCGCGCCCTGGCGCTCGGCGCGCTTCGCCCCCGGGCCTCGACGAGGAACCGGCCGCGCAGCAAGAGCGCCTCGCCTTCGAGGGCCACCGCGCGCGCTTCGATCCCGCCGGCCCTGTGCCCACGCGCCAGGCGGCGGACCTTGATCACCCTCACGCCCGCCGCCGCCGCATCGCGCAACAGCGCCGCATCGAAAGCCGTGCGCTCGGTGACATGCTCGCGATTGCGTGCCGAACGCTCGCCGTTCCAGACTGCGAGGCGTTCGACTTCCGGCCCGACCGCCGAAGCCGCCGCCTCGAGACCTTGCGCCCGCAAGGCATCCAACACGCGCTGCGACAAGCCTTCGATCCGGGGCCGCGACCGTCCGCCAGTCAGCAAAACGACACTGTGGTTACGACGCGCCAGCAATATCGCCGTCAACACACCGGCCGGCCCGCCGCCGGCTACGATCACATCGGACTCGATTGACTGGTATTCCGGCACGGCTTCGTCCGCTTTCGCCAACATTGAAACAGTTCATCGCAAACAGCATCAGACGACTTTGAAACCAATTGATGTCGTAAGAAAGCGAGCCACAGTATTTTCCCCTATCCCCTCATCCTGAGCCTGTCGAAGGGTGAGGATTGCCCTCGCATCCGGTCCGCTCCCGCATTCACCAACCCTTAGGAATAGGCACCGATCTATCCGCACACGACAGAGACCGAGCTATCCTCACCCTTCGACAGGCTCAGGATAAGGACACTAGATGGCGTCGATAGGTGAGCCGGCAAGACCC
>JAKSDN010000801.1 GCA_022360075.1 Kiloniellales bacterium
CGTCTTATGGGGATGATGGACGCCTATGCGGCGGGGATCGAATCGATCGAGGGTTTGTGCCTGTGGGCGCGGCCGGAGTTGACCATCGTGAACTTCGGCGCCGAGGAAATCGACATCTTCTCCGTGGCTGAACACATGACGCAAGAAGGCTGGCTCAGCGGGCTGACCAAGAAGCCACGCGGCATACACGCGATGATGGCTCTCCAACACGAGCCGGTACGCGAGGAGTACCTTGCGGATCTCGGGGTTGCGGTTGAAGCGGTCCGGAGCGCGCCGCAAGGCCAGTCATCGACACTGCGGGCAAGCTACTGACTTAAGCGCCGCTCCCGATCCCACCAAAGACAAGACTGCCCCACCAAAGACAAAACTGCATCGTCACAAGGGTTACGCGATGACCGCATCTTCCTTGCCGAATCAGGACCGGGGCGTAGGTCGGGCTTTGCGTATCGGCGTTGACGTGGGCGGAACCTTCACCGATCTGGTGCTGATGGAATGGGACGGCACGGTCAGCGTGACCAAAGTACCCTCGGTCCCCGGAGATCCCGGTGCTGGCGTTATGGCGGCGGTCGCCGCCGCGGCGCAGGCCCGTGATCTCTCGTCGGAAGAGCTTCTCGCCGCTTGCGATATCTTCGTTCATGGCTCGACCATCGCCACGAATACCGTGCTCGAGCGCAAGGGAGCGCGCGTCGGCCTCCTGACCACCAAAGGCTTCCGCGACAGCCTCGAGATCCGTCGCGGCCTGCGTACCGATCCCTGGCGGCATCGGGAGCCCTATCCCGAGGTTCTGGTGCCGCGCCGCTTGCGCTGGCCCGTTGAGGGGCGGATCGATCGTGACGGCAGCGAGGAGACGGCGCTGAGCGAAGCGGACGTGGCCGCGGCCGTCGCCCTGTTCCGCGAGGCCGGTGTCGAGGCGGTGGCCGTGGCCTTGTTCAACAGTTTCCTGAACAGCAGTCACGAGCGCCGCGCGCGCGAGCTGCTTCACCGAGAGTGGGACATGCCGTGGGTTTCGCTCTCCGGGGAGATCTCGCCGACCATCGGCGAGTACGAGCGCAGCTCGACCGCTGTCGTGAACGCCTACATCGCGCCGCGCACGGTGGGTTATCTCACGCGCCTTGCCGATCAACTCGCTGCAGGAGGGCTGAGCCGGCAGGTTCTGATGATGCAGAACAACGCCGGTACCGCGACGCTTGCGCAGCTCGCAGACCGGCCCTCGACCCTGTTGCTGTCGGGTCCGGCAGCGGCCGTGGGGGCGCTGGAGTTCTTTGCCGATGCGGCGGGATCGCGTGATCTGATCTCGATGGAGATCGGCGGCACGAGCTGCGACATTGCCATGATGGCCGGCGGCAAGATTGGGCTGA
>JAKSDN010000756.1 GCA_022360075.1 Kiloniellales bacterium
GTCGATCCCGCCTTGGAAGGCCGCTTCACGGTCGAGGGCATCGAGGTCACGACTGCCTTCGAGAAGGTGAAGCAAGAGGCCGCGAAGTTCACCCCGGAGGCGACCGAGCCGGAGACCGGCATCGCCGCGGCCACGGTGCGTCAGGAGGCGCGCCTCTTCGCCAAGGCCAAGAAGGCCATTCTGATGAACGGCTTCAACATCGGGCGCTACTCCAACGGGATCTACACCGGCTGGGCGCAGTCGTTGATGCTGGCGCTGACCGGCCATGGCGGCAAGACCGGCGGCCTCGACACCTCCTGGGTCGAGTGGAACCATGGCAAGCTGCTGGAGCTGGCGCTGTTCGGCTTCCAGAAGTTCCCGCGCCTCGAGGCAGGCGGCCTGGGCGAGTTCATGCGCGGCCACATGATCGATCAGTCGCGCCAGCATTTCGATAACGCCAAGCTCAAGGAACGGGTCGGCTTCGATCTCGACGAGATGCAGGCGATGATCGAGGAGTCCGTGCAGGAGGGCTGGATGCCCTACCACGGCGACATGAAGGGCCTGATCTCGATCGCCGACAACAAGTTCCGCCGCAACAAGCACGCCGACAAGTACCGCGAGCGCATCCTGGCGGAGGTCGAAGAGCTCTTCGTCAACATCAACGTGCGCATGGATTCAACCGCGCAGTGGGCCGACTACCTGCTCCCGGCCGCCAGTCACTACGAGGCCTGGGACCTGCGCTCCGTCGGGTTCCACCGGTTCGTGAACGTTTTCTCGCGGCCGGTGGATCCGATCGGCGAGGCCCTGCCCGACTGGGACATCATGGTGCTGCTGAGCCGGAAGGTTCAGGAGCGCGCGCAGGCCCGCGGCGTCGGCGCCTACCAGGACGGCAACGTCACGCGCGACCTGCACACGATCTACGACGACTTCACCATGGGCGGCAAACTGCTGACCGACTACGACGCGACGAAGTGGCTCGTCGACAACAGCGCCGAGCTGGGCGGCGTGAGCCTGGAGGAAGGCGCCGAGCAGGGCTTCTTCGTGATGAGCGAGGCCGGCGGCGCCAACCAGCCGATCCCGGCCTCCGAGCCCTACAACCCCTTCGTCGCCCAGACCGAGGGCAAGAAGCCCTACGACACGCTGACGGGCCGCATCACCTTCTATTGCGATCATCCGCGCTTCATGAAGCTGGGCGCGGCGACCCCGACGGCGCGTCACCATGCCGGTCGCGAGGCCTCGAACTACCCACTGTCCTTCTACTCGCCGCACACGCGCTGGGGCATTCACTCCAACTGGCGCTCCAACAAGTTCATGATGCGGCTGCAACGGGGCGAGCCCAACATCTACATCAGCCCCAAGCTGGCGGCGGCGCGCGGCATCGCCGACGGCAGCCGGGTGCGGATCTTCAACGGGATCGGCGAGTTCTTCGCCCAGGCCAAGTTCTATCCGAGCCTGCCGGAGACCGCGATCATGATGGAGCATGGCTGGGAGCCCCATCAGTACGAGCAGGGCAAGCCCATGAACAACGCCATGGCGACCCTGATCCAGCCGCTCGAACTCTGCGGCGGCTGGGGCCATCTCGGCTTCAAGCTCTGGAAGTACAACGCCAACCAGCTGGCCCATGAGAGCAGCGTCGACGTCGAGCCGGCGTAGACCACGAAAGAACGGACGCTCTCAAAGGACGAAGGTGGAGGAAGGCAATGGCTGTCAAACGTCAGCTCAGCATGGTCATGGACCTCAACAAGTGCATCGGCTGTCACACCTGCACGTCGGCCTGCAAGCTGCAGTGGACCAACCGCAACGGCCGCGAGTACATGTACTGGAACAACGTCGAGACCATGCCGGGCGCGGGCTACCCGCGCGACTACGCGGAGATGGGCGGCGGCTTCGACGAGGAGGGCGCGCTCAAGCTCGGCAAGGAACCCTCTGCCGAGGACTACGGCATCCCCTGGGAGTACAATTACGAAGAAGCCCTGATGACCGGGACCGACCCCTGGCTGCGCCCCAACGTCAAGCCGACCTGGGGGGCGAACTGGGACGAGGACGAGGGCGAAGGCGAGTATCCCAACAGCTACTACTTCTACCTCCCAAGGCTCTGCAACCACTGTGAGAACCCGGCCTGCCTGGCCGCCTGCTCGCGCAACGCCATCTACAAGCGCCAGGAAGACGGCATCGTCCTGATCGACCAGGAGCGCTGTCGGGGATACCGCTACTGCGTCGGCGCCTGCCCCTACAAGAAGGTCTACTTCAACGAGGAGATCTCGAAGTCGGAGAAGTGCATCTTCTGCTATCCGCGCATCGAGAAGGGTTTGCCCACGGCTTGCGCCAAGCAGTGCGTCGGCCGGATCCGCTGGATCGGCTATCGCGACGACGAGGCCGGCCCGATCCACCTTCTGGTCGAGAAGTACAAGGTCGCCCTGCCGCTGCATCCGGAATGGGGCACAAAGCCGAACGTCTTCTACGTGCCGCCGCTCTCGCCGCCGAAGCTCGACGCCAACAACGCGCCGATGGCCGAGTCCCGCGTGCCGCTCGACTACCTGGAAAGCCTGTTCGGCGATGGCGTCAAGGCGGCGCTGGAGACCCTGACGGCGGAGCGCCAGAAAAAGGCGGACGGGCGCGACAGCGAGCTGATGGACACCTTGATCGGCTATCGCCACGCCGAGATGTTCAAGCTGAGCTGAGGCCGCCCGGTGTCGAGCCCCCTGCCCCACTACCTACCCGGCGGCGATTCACCGGCGCGCGCCGCGGCGAAGGAAGCGATCTGGCGGTTGTCGGCCCTGGCCTTCGGCCATCCGACCGCAGAGCTCTTCGAGGCCTTCGCGAGCGGCGATTTTCACGAGGCCTTCGATGCGGCCTGGTCGCGCGTCACCGGCCGGCCCTGGCGCGAGACCGAGCCGCCGGACAGCGCGGCCGCGCTCGAATCCGGCTTCATCCGCGCCTTTCTCCACGGCCCGAAGGGCAAGCCGGTGGCGTCGCTCTTGGCCGGCGATTACGAGGCGCTGCTTGCCGGTCACGCGCGGCCGGTCTTCATGCTCAACATCGGCGCGTTCTACCGCCACTTCGGACTCAAGGCGGCGCGCGACGACGAAGGCCGCAACGACGAGCCGGATCATATGGCGAGCATGCTCGAGTTCATGGCGGTGCTCGCCTTCCTCGAGGGCCGGGCGCTGAACGATCGGACAGACCCCGCCCCCTACCGGCGCGCGCAGCGGGATTTCCTGCGCCGCTATCTCGGCCCGCTGCTCGAGGCCATCGCCGATCGGCTGCGCCGCTCGCCGGTCCCGGATTTGGCGGCTGTGCATGCGGAGCTTGTCGACGCGCTGCCGCGCTGGGCCGAAGGCCAGGCAGCGGAGCTCGAGGCGCGGGTCGGTCCCTACCGAGACCCCGATGATCCGGCGCACAATGCCCAGCCACTCGGCGAGGGGATGGCAGATGGCAAACGCATCGTCGACCAGAATTTGTGGGGCTAAGGAGAGTGTCATGCCGAAGACCCAGACAGCCAGCTTCACCGTCGCGCTTGCCCTCGGCGCGGTCCTGACGACCGCGGCCTTCGCGGCCGGCGATACCATTGTCGAGGCCAACGTGAAGCTGGTCGAGCCGGGCGACGAAGTCGCGGTCTCGCGCATTCCCGACGGCGTCTACCTCCGCTCGGTCAACGATCCCGACGACAACATCTGGGAGCGTCTGCCGGAGTACAGGGCGCACTTGGCCCCGGCTCCGCCGGTCCATGACTCGGTCGCACTGCGCGTCAACGAGAGCGATGAGGGCCAGGACATCTACTTCACGCTGGCGCGCACTTCCGAGCGCTTCTATGTCCGGCTGCGCTGGCGCGACGACAGTCGCGACACGGCGACCCGGATGGACCGCTTCCGCGACGGCGCGGCCGTGCAGTTCGCGATCGGCGACGAGGCCACCTCCTACATCATGGGAAGCGGGCCGGACGAGCCGGTGAACATCTGGTACTGGCGCTCCGACCTCGACAGTGTGGAGAGCCTGGCGGCCGGTGGCCCTGGCAGCACCACCCGCCTGGGCGAGCAGCCCGTCACGGGCGACAGCCTCTATCTGCCCCATTCGAGCGCGAACGCGAGCCAGTGGGTGCTCGTCATGTCCCGGCCGATCCAGACATCGGGCGCGCACCAAGTCTCGCTCGAGCGGGACCGGGTGCCGATGGCCTTTGCGCTGTGGCAAGGCAGTACAGAGCAGCGCGACGGTTTGAAGAACGCCTCAGAGGACTGGATCCTCGTGAACATGACGGAGTAAGGGGGCCGACAATGGCTAGTGGAAGCGGCCGAGCCGCCATCGATTGCGGCCTCGGCTACGCCTGCCAGTTCTGCCCGCAAGAAGACGTCTGCGCCCTCGACAAGCCCCACCACAACCGGGTCCTGATCGAGCAGCGACTGGCCGAGATCGACCAGATCATCGTCGTGCTGGCGAACAAGGGCGGCGTCGGCAAGAGCACCGTGTCGGCCAACCTGGCCGCCGGTCTCGCGCTGCGTGGATTTCGGGTCGGCGTCGCCGATGCCGATGTCCACGGCCCCAATCAGAGCCGCTTCTTCGGCTTCGCGGGCGAGCATGTGCGCCTGCACGACGGCGGTCTCGGCACATGCGACTTCCAAGCGCCGCCCGCCTCCCATCCGGTCAAGGTCGGCTCGCTCGCGTTCCTGATGCAGAGCGACGACACGCCGATCGTTTGGCGCGATGCCTACAAGCACGACTTCATGCACCACCTGATCGGCTCGTTCGACTGGGGGTCGCTCGATTACCTGATCGTCGACATGCCGCCGGGAACGGGCAACGAGCTGATCACCCTTTGCGATATGCTCGAGGGCGCCAACGTCTCCGCGCTGCTGGTCACCACGCCGCAAGCCGTGGCCCTGATGGACAGCATGAAGGCCGCCCGCTTCTGCAAAGAGCGCGGCCTGCCGGTTCTGGGCGCCGTGGAGAACATGGCCGGCGCCGTCTGTCCCCACTGCGACGGCGAGTTCCACCTCTTCCCCGATGCCGGCTTGGGCGAAGCCCTGGCGCAGGCCGGCATCCGAAAACTCACGCGCGTCCCCTTGGCGATCGAGCTCGCAGCGGGCTCCGACAGCGGCACGCCGGTCGTGGTCTCCAAGCCCGGCTCCCTCGTCGCCCGGGCCTTCACCCCGGCGATCGAGGCCTGCGTTGCGAACGGCCGTGACGACTTCGACCGCGCCGTGAGCCGCTCCTTGGACGAGGCCTTCGATCAAAACCTCAACTCCCAGGCGCTCAACGAGGCCCTCGGCGGCCTCGATCAAGCGACCCGTGCGGAGCTGAGCGACGCGATCGCGGGCCTGATGTTCAAGGAATCGAGCCGGCTCCAAAACGGGCCCGCATCGCCGAGCCAGGCCGAGGACGAGCGATGACCCTCGGCGCCGTCGAGCCCCGCGACCTCTCGCGCCGCCGCTTCTTCCGAGATCTCGTCACGACCGAGCCGAACGACGCGCCCGGCGGTCCCTGGCGGCCGGTCGAGTCCCTCGCCGCCGGATCGGGGGACGTGTTTTGGTCGGGTTGGGCGGCCGACGACGCCGTCTTCGTCGTCGGCGACGCCGGCACCGTATTCCGCCTCGACGGCGGCACCTGGCAGCGGCTGGCCGTACCGGTCAACGTTCCCATTCACGCAATCTGGGGGCCGAACCGCGAGCGGCTCTATGCGGTCGGCTGGATGGGCGCGATCCTGCACTTCGACGGCCAAGACTGGCACCATCTGCGCGGCGCCGTCGTTGGCGACGACGGCAAGTACGCGGCCGTCGAAGAGAACAGTCCCCTCTTCGACGTGGCCGGCGACGCCGACGGAAATGTCTGGCCCGGCGGCGCCGACGGGCAGATCCTGGCTCTCGAGGACGGGCGCTGGGTCCGCGAGGAGAGCGGCACATCGGCGCATCTGCGAGCCCTGGCGCCGCTGTCCGACGAGCGGGTGATTGCCGCCGGCGCCGACGGCACGGTACTGCTGCGCAGCGCAGCGGGCGCCTGGCAAGAACTGGACTGTCCGGTCCGATCCAACTTCCAAGCGGCGGTCGCGCTCGATGGCGATCAGGTTCTTTTGGCCGGCGGCCGCTACTTCGCCGACAGCAACGGCTTTCGCGGCGATCTGGTCCGCTGGCGCGACGGTCGCTTCGAGCCGCTCGAGGGCGGCGGGCCCTTCTCGCGGTTCCGCGCCCTCGCGGCCTATCGCGACGGAGCCTTGGCGGTCGGCGACAAGGGCCAGATCCATTTCGTCCACGGCCATCGTATCGATCGGCTCGAGAGCGGCACGGGCCACGATCTCTTGGGCATCGTGCCCCTGCCGAGCGGCGAGGCGCTCGCCGTCGGCGACTTCGGCACGGTGCTCACGGCGCGACCGGACTTCCACGAAGCGCTCGCGGCACCCTCCGCGGCGCGCGGCGAAGCGGCGCCCCTCTGGGAGCGCACGGAGAGCGGCAGCGACCGCCAGCTCTGGGGCCTGTGGCACGATCCGCGCGACGGCGCGCTCTACGCCTGCGGCGAGGAAGGCACTCTGCTTCACTGGTCCGACGAGCGATGGGAGCGTCTGCCGCCGGCCGGCGCGATCGGGCTCCATTGCCTCTGCGACGCGCCCGACGGGGGAATCCTGGCGGCGGGCCAGCTCGGCGAGATCCATCACTTCGACGGCGCGGTCTGGCGCAAGCAGTTCGACCTCCACGTCGACGTGACCATCCTCTCGCTCTGGTCGGACGGCGCCGGCCAAGCCTTCGCCGTGGGCGACGAAGGCCTGATCCTGCGCTGGGACGGCGAGACCTGGCAGAGAATGAACAGCGGCACGAAGTCGGCCCTCTACGGCCTCTGGGGCGTGGATGCCGCGCACCTGCTGGCGGTCGGCGACTTCGGCGCCATTCTGCGCTGGAACGGCGAGCGCTGGGACGAGTTCCACGCCGGCACCGAGGCCTTCCTGTTCGACGTTTGGGGCGACCGGCTCGACAACATCTTCGTCGTCGGGCTGTCCGGCACCATCGGCCACTTCAGCGGCCAGCGCTGGACCCTAACGCCCACCCGAGCGCGCGAGGACATCCTGGCGCTCTCAGGCGGACAGGGCCTTGTCCACGCCGTCGGCGCGGCCGGGCTCGCCCTGTGTCACGACGGGCGCGCTTGGCGGCGCGAGGCGACGGGCTTCGACGGCGGCCTGCGCGCGATCTCGGCCAGCTCCGGCGAGGGCGTGTTCGCCGCGGGCGATGGCGGGACGATACTCCGGCGAAGAGGACGCGATCACGTAACCTCTTCCTGATCTGAGGGCACGCGTGCGTACGCAAGATCCCTTGCTATCAAACGCCGAACCTTCGGCCGCGTCGCCTCACCTTGCCTTCATATACCTGACGAGCGTCGGGCCGGGCTGATCGCTGGCCACGCTCCAACGCACCTGCGACCGGTTCCGAGAATCCTCGTTGTCCTGCCCAACGGGGTAGCCAACCGAGGCGAGCGATCATGCAGGCTTGACCATTTTGGGCATTTTCCTTATGTAAAGCAACCTTATCAAATATAAAGAAACGATACAGCCATCGGGAGGCGTGCCGGCCCTGCTTGTTGGACTTGCGGGGCTCCGAACGCGGCAGACGGTCCATGTGCGGAACGGATCGATCGTTCAGGACGGACAACATCGCGCGCCTCAGGCGGCTACGCGCCGCAGACGTCGTGGTGCTGGGCGGCGGCGTGAATGGGGTCGCGGTGCTGCGCGACCTGGCGCTCAACGGCGTCCGTGCGGTGCTTCTCGACCAGAGGGACTTCTGCGCCGGTGCCAGTAGCGCCTCGACCCGCATGGCCCATGGCGGGCTGCGTTACCTGGAGAACCGAGAGTTCCGGCTCGTCGCGGAGTCGACGCGCGAGCGCAATTTGCTGCTGAAGAATGCGCCGCATCAGACCGTGCCGTTGCAGGTCGTCGTTCCGCTCGAGTCCTACGCCGGTGGCCTGACCGGCTCCGTCCTCAACTTCCTTGGGGTGCTCCGCAGGCGTGCCACGCTGAGCGCGTTTGCTCTCGCCTTGGCCTTGATGCTCTACGAGTTTCTCGGCCGCGTGAATCGTGTCCTGCCGAGGCCGGCGATCGCCCTGAGCCGATCGAAGCTGCCCGATTGGCTCGCCTCTCGCTACAAGGCCATGGCCTGCTACTTCGATGCGCGGATCAGGAATCCGGAGGCGCTGATCCTCGAGATGCTCGAGGAAGCGTTGTCGAGCCAAGTCGATGCTGTCGCGCTCAACTACGCCGACTGGTCGAACGAAGCCGGCGGCGAATTCTCGATAACCGATAGCGTGACCGGGGAGTCCTTTTCCTTGCGGACGAAGGTCGTCGTCAACGCGACCGGAGCCTGGGCCGATCGGGTGAACGCGCGCCTCGGCTTGAAGACGGACTACGTCACCGCGGTCAAAGGCGCCCATATCGTCCTTCGCGATGACGCGTTGCGGGAGAGGCTCGAAGGGCGAGCCTTCTACTTCGACGACGGGAGCGGCCGCATGGTGATCTGCTGCCCGCTGGAGCGCACGGTCCTGATGGGGACGACCGAGATCCCCGTGGAAGATCCGGCGAAGGTGCAGGTCGAAAAGCAGGAGGTCGACTACCTCAAGATGGCTCTGGCCCGCCTGGTGCCGGATATCGCCATTACCGACAATCAGATCGTCGCCGCGACGAGCGGCTGCCGGCCTCTGCGCAAATCCGGCGACCGCGAAGTCAATCGCGCCAACCGAGACCATGCCGTGCACACGGTCTTCGTCCGGGACCAGGACTTTCACGTGATCTCGCTGGCCGGCGGCAAGTGGACCACATTTCGCGCCCTGGCCGAGGAGGTGTCCGACCAAGTCCTCGCGCATCTCGGGAGGACGCGCGCCGTCTCGACCCGGAACCGGCGCTACCCGGGTGCGGCGAGCATGGAAGACCCGGGCCGCTCCCACGAAGCGCTGGCGCGTGACTGCGCGGCCGCCACAGGCCTGCCGCTCAAGCGCGTGGCTCTGCTCGTCCGACGCTACGGCGCGATCGGTGCTCGGGTCGCCGCATTCTGCAGTCAGGGCGAGGATCGTGCGCTCGAAGCGCTGCCGCTCTACAGCGAACGGGAAATCGTCTGGCTGATCCGAAGCCGCGGCGCGCTTCTGCTCGACGACATCGTGCTGCGGCGCACGCAGATCGCGCTGGATGGCCTCGCCAGCGTCGAGGCCCTCCGGGAGATCGCGGCGCTGCTGGCTAGGACTCTGGACAGGCCAAAGGACTGGGCCGACGGAGAGGTCGCGCGCTGCCTGCAGATCAAGGCCATTTGCCTGCGGCCGCCACTTTCGGCCGACACGCCTTCCTCGAACGACTCAGGACCCGACGGTGGAACGAGATCTGCTTCTTTCGCTTGATGCCGGCGGCACGGCGGTGAAGGCGGCCGTCTTCTCGAGGGACGGCGAGCTCACCTGCCTGCGGGAGGCCGATGTCAGGACGGACCATCGGCCCAACGGCTGGGTCGAGCGCGATCCGGAGACGTTCTGGGGTTCCGCCGCCGCCGCGCTCAAGGACATCACGCAAAAGGACGTCGATCCGCAGCGGATCGCGGCGGTCTGCTGCACCGGCTTCGGCAACGGTGCGTTCCTGGTGGATCAGAACGGACGCGGCGTTCGTCCCGGTATCGTATCGGTCGACCACCGCGCCCAAGGCATCGTCGAGGAACTGGAAAGCGATGGCCGCCACGCCGGGATCGAGGCCATCGGCGGACAGCGACTCTGGGGCGGCCAGACCGCGACGCAACTCGTCTGGCTTTCCCGTGAGGAGCCGGACTCCTGCGCGCGCAGCCGTTGGGTCCTGTTGTGCAAGGACTTCGTCCGCATGCGGCTGACGGGCCGTGCCGCCACGGATCTCTCGGACGCGAGTGGCGGCGGGTTGCTGAACTACCGCACGGCCGCGTACGACCCCGCCCTCTTCGCGCTGCTGGGCGTGCTCGCATTCACCGAGCGGCTGCCGCCTTTGCTGCGCAGCACGGCGGTCGCGGGGAAGGTTTCGGCCGAAGCCTCAGCGGAGACGGGTCTGTTGGAGGGCACCCCCGTCGCGACCGGCATGATGGACGTCGGCGCCTGCGTGCTCGGGTCCGGCGTCTTCAGCGATGACGTGCTGACCATGATCGCCGGCACCTGGGCGATCATCGGCCTGCAGTCCGCCGAGCCGGTGAACGGCCGCCCGCCGGTTCTGCAGATGATCCACGACGACCGGCGCTGTTTCCTGACGGCCGACGGCAGTCCGACATCGGCGGCGAACCTGAACTGGTACGCCTCCCAGGCCTTGCCGGGCGATCTCAGCTACGACCGGATCAACGCGCTGGTTCAAGACAGCGACCCGGCCAAGCAGCCGCGCTGCTACTTCTTGCCCTATGTCAATGGGCCAGCGCCGCGCCGTGGGTGCTTTCTCGGACTCACCAGCTCGGACGATCAGGCCACGATGCTGAGGGCCATCTACGAGGCGGTGGCCTTCCGGCATCGCCACCACGCCGAGACGGTCAAGAAGTTCTTTCCGGACCGGGAGATCAAGGCGATCCGCCTGTCCGGCGGCGCGTCGAGAAGCCTGGTCTGGCCACAAGTTTTCGCGGACGTGAACCAAATACGGGTGGAAGTGGTCGACGGCCAAGAGATCGGCGCGCTGGGCGCTGCGATCTGCGCCGCGGTCGCCGCCGGTTTCCACGACGACCTGGAAAGCGCCGCTTCGGCCATGTGCCGGGTATCGAGCGTGTTCGAACCCGACTCCACGACGAAGGATCTCTACGAGCAACGCTATGCCGAGTTCATGCGCTTGGACGAGGCCATGTCGGCCGTCGACGCCGGCGCGGCGGCGACATGACCAAGAAGAACGGCGATAACCCAACGAATTGCAAAGGGAGGAAGCGATGAAAAGCACGATGAGAACAGTAATGGCGACCGCCTGCCTGACGCTGATGCCGGGCGCCGCCCTTGCGGCGGGCGGCGAATGCAAGGGCAAGATCGATCAGGTACGCCTGATCGCCCAGGGCGTTCCGTCGGTCCAACATGCCGAGAAGTATCTCGACGAGTTCAACGCCAAATGGGACACGGAAGTCAAGATCACCTACCTTGGCGAGAACGAGCGGCGGGCGAAGTCCCGGCTCGATGCGTCGACCGGCGCGGGCGCCTACCACGTCTACTATATCGACGAGGCCAACGTGGCCGAGTTTGCCTCATCGAACTGGATCCACCCTTTGGCCGAGGCGCTGCCCGCGGAGTACGACATCGCGGACTTCCGAGTCGATCTATCGAACGTCGCCAAGTACGAGGGCGTCCAGTACTTTGCGCCGCTCTTTGGTGGCGGCGACCTCATGATGTACCGCGCCGACCTGCTGGAAGCTGCCGGCATCGAGCCTCCGAAGACGCTCGACGAGCTGGTCGCCGCGATCAAGAAGGTCCATAGCCCCGACGATAAGATCTACGGCTGGACCGCGCGCGGTCAGCGAGGCTCGGGCATGAACGTCTGGCGCTGGACGCCCTTCTTCAGGGCTATGGGCGGCGAGTGGCTGGACGACGGCAACCCGGCTTTCAACTCCGAGGCCGGGGTCAAGGCGACCGAGCTCTACGCTGGACTGATGGATTATGCGCCTCCGGGCGTCGGCACCTTCACTTGGTCCGACTCCGTCGAAGCCTTCCGCAGCGGACAGGTCGTCTTCGCCATCGAGTCGGCGGTGCTCGGCCTTTGGATGGAGGACGAGGAGAAGTCCGTGGTAGCCGGCAAGATCGGCTACGCCCCGCCGCCGGACCCGCTTCCTTCGGCCGGCTACGCACACGGCCTTGCGGTCTCCAAGGTCGCAGCGAACGACGGATGCGAGAAGTTGGTCGCCAGCGACCTGGTGGGTTGGATGACTTCCAAGGAAATGGAAGCCCGACGGGTGGCCGACGGCATCACCTCTGACATCGGCCGGCAGTCGACGCTCAACAGCGAGGGCTATCTGGCCGGTGTTCCCAAGCAGTATGTCTCCGCAATCGAGGAGGCGGGACCGAAGACGAATCTCCTGATCATGGCGAGCCCGTCCTGGCCGGAGATCGGCGACAATCTCGGACTGGTGCTCGAAGAGGTCTTCACCGGCGGCCGGAGCGACATCGCGGGCGCGCTCGACGAAGCCGCCTTCAACGCCGAGGATGTGCTTCGGCGCGCGGACAGAAACTAACGTCAAGCCCATTCGCTGGGCCGGGCAGGCTCCCCTGCCCGGCCCATGGAGTGCTTGAGCATGTCCCATCGCCGCTTTGTCCTTGCCGCGACGACGCCGGCCTATGCGTTGCTGATCCTGCTGGCGGCGATCTCCGTGGCCGGGGCGGTCTACTTTTCCGTCATGGACAGATCGCTGCGCTATCCGGACTACGAGTTCGTCGGCCTCTACAACTTCGAGCGCCTGCTGCGCGACCGGCGCTTCATCAACGCGCTTTGGATCTCCGCTGTTTGGGAAGTCGTCACCGTCGCCGGCACGATCGTCGTGTCGCTCTTGCTCGCCACGCTCGTTCACGAGAACGTCAAGTCGCCTTGGAAGCGCAATCTGATCTGCATTGCCTTTCTGGCGCCGGTTCTGCTGCCACGCGTAGCCGCCGCCTTCATCTGGCGGTTTCTTTACTCGCCCTCGCTTGGCCTCGTGAACTACTTCGCCAGCCTGATTGGCCTCGGCCCCGTCGAGTTCCTGGCCAATCCCTCGCTCGCGCTTGTCTCGGTCGCGGTCGTCGACGTCTGGCAGTGGGGCCTGTTCTTCGCCGTCATCATCCTCAAGCTGCTCGAAACGCTGCCGAAAGAGCCCCTGGAGGCGGCGCGGCTCGACAACGCGAAGACCTGGGAGATCTATGCCTACATTACGCTTCCTTTGTTGCGCGGCCCGATCATCAGCCTGATCCTGGTCAAGGCCGTCGAGTCGCTGCGCTCCTTCGACCTGATCTTCGTGATGACGGGCGGAGGCCCCGGGACGGCGACGGAAACCCTCGACCTTTACGCCTACCAAATGGGTATCAACCTGGGCGGACGCATATCCTACGCTTCGGCCATGTCCGTGCTCCTGCTCGTCATTACCATCATCTTGTTCACGCTCGTCTGGAAAGCGGCCCAAAAATGGTCCGACTAGGTTTCAGCCTCTTCTCCAGAGGGCTCGTCCTTCTCCTGGTCGGGATCGCCTTGACTCCGATCCTGTGGACCGTTCTCGGCGCCTTCAAGAAGCTCAAGGACATCATCACACCGGTTCCAAAGCTCTTCTTCGAACCGACGCTCGAGAACTTCCAGATCATCCTTCAGAACCCCTCGATCAGGGACGGGCTCTACAACTCGGCGATCGTCGTCGGCTTCGCCGTCCTCATCGGCGCCCTGCTCGGCATCCCAGCCGCGCATGCGATCGCCCGCTACACCTCGCGCTTCAAGGGGGACCTGCAGTTCTTCGTCCTTTCGATGCGCTTCATGCCGCCGGTCGCGATCGCGATTCCCTTCATCGCGATCTACATCGACATCGGGCTTTTCGACACGCTCGCCGGACTGGTCCTCGTCTACCTCGTCGTCACGATATCGACCACGATCTGGCTGTCGGTCCCGGCTTTCGACCGCGTGCCGCGCGAGATCGAGGAGGCGGCGGCCATGGAGAACTGCTCGCCCTTTGAGATATTCTGGCGGATCTCCCTGCCGGTCGCGGCGCCATCCCTCTTCGGCGCGATCGTGCTCACCTTCGTGCTCACCTGGAACGAGCTGCTGATCGCGCTTTCGCTGACCGCACAGAACGTGACACTGCCGGTGGTCGCCGCCTCGGTAACGTCGCTTGGGAAAGAAGTGCCCTGGGGCGTCATCAACGCCTCGACGGTCATCCTCGTCGTGCCGCCGCTGGTGTTCATCGGATTGCTTCTGCAGTTCATCAACCGAAGCTTCCGCGACAGCTAAGCGAGAACACCACCGTGGCAACAATCACCTGCTCGCAAGTCGCCAAGTCCTACGGTCATGTCAGTGTGATCGAAGGCTTCGACCTGGAGATACGCGAGGGCCAGTTCGTCGTCCTGCTTGGGCCCTCGGGTTGCGGCAAGTCGACGATGCTGCGCATGATCGCCGGCCTCGAGGAGATCTCCGGCGGTGAGATCAGCATCGACGGCAAGGTGGTCAACGACCTGCCGCCGGGCGCGCGCGGCGTCGCCATGGTCTTTCAGTCCTACGCCCTCTATCCGCACATGACGGTCTACGACAATATCGCCTTCGGCCTTCGGCGGCAGAAGGTGCCGGAGGCCGCCATTCGCGAGCGCATCGCGCGGATCTCCGGGCTTCTGGGCCTCGACGAGTTCATGGATCGCAGGCCGAGGAAGCTCTCGGGCGGCCAGCAACAGCGCGTCGCCATGGCCCGCGCGATCATCAAGACGCCGAAGGTCTTCCTGTTCGATGAGCCGCTGTCGAACCTGGACGCGAAGCTGCGCGAAAAGCTGCGCACGGAGATTCGCAAGACTCACCTCGAGCTGCGGACCACCACGATCTTCGTCACGCACGATCAGCTCGAGGCGATGACCATCGCCGACGAGATCGTCCTGATGAACGGTGGTGAGATCGAGCAGAAGGGGACGCCGTCGGAGATCTTCAATCGGCCGGCGACGCGCTTTGCGGCCCATTTCATCGGATCGCCGACGATGAACTTTCGCGACGGCCGCGTTCGTATCGCGAGCGATTCGGTGACGGTGAACTTCGGCTCGGCGAGCCTCGAGTTGCCGGCAGGCGACTTCCCGGACTTGGAAGACCAGCAGGAGGTTGAGATCGGCCTCCGGCCGGCGAACCTGGACATAGCCACCGCGGGCGCCCGGAACGCGATAGAGGGGCGCATCTCGCTGATCGAGAACATGGGCGCCGAGGCGCAGGTCATCGCCGACGTCGATGGCGAAGAGCTTTCCGTTGTGACGCAGGCTTTCGCAGACCTCGATCCCGGTGCGCCGGTGACCTTCTCGATCGACCCATCGCAAGTCCACCTGTTCTCGAAAACCGACGGGCGCTCGCTGCGTCGAGCCGAAGCATGATAGAGAGGGACATCGTACTTGACGCCGGCTGCTCGTGCATGGTGAGCGACCTCTCCTCACGCTTCGACAAGCTCAGGATGAGAACGAGGAGGCGGCTTGAAGTTTTTCAGGGACGCTTGGACGAGGAAGCTGCCGACCCCGACACTTTCGTTCGGTTCGCGCCCCGGCAGTTGAACCATTGGTGAACACTGGAATGACCACTGTGAGATCGGGCAACAGCCCCGCCGGTCGGTCCAATCAGCCTTCGGACAGGATCGTCGCCGAAGCTGCCTGGATGTACTACGTGAAGGGCCTGAACCAAGACCGAATCGCCAAGGCGCTCTCCCTGTCGCGGCCGACCGTCATCAGCTATCTCCGCCTGGCCAAGGAGCGACGCCTCGTCGATATCCGCATCGCGCCCGAGCACTACCGGCTCAACGCCTTGAGCGACGTTCTGACCGAGAAGTTCTCCTTGAAAAGCGCCCACGTGGTGCCCGAAGAAGCCTTGACCGAGAAAGAGCTGCTGCACGCCGTCTGCGAAGTGGCGGCGCACCTCCTGCCCACTCTGCTAAAGCCCGGAGACCAGCTCGGCGTGTCCTGGGGGACGACCATAGCGCTCGTTGCGGAGCTGATGCCGAACTGGCCGATCGAGAACATCATCGTGCGCCAGCTCATCGGCTCCATGGCGAACCCCCTTCTGAACACCTCCGAGAGCTGCACCATGGAGATCTCCCGGCGCCTTTCGGCCTATTGTGTCAATCTCAACGCGCCGGCGGTGTGCTCGACCGCGAAGCTGGCACAGGCGCTCCGGCGGGAGCCGATCATCAACGAGCAGCTCACCGATCTCAGTATTTGCAACAAGTCGATCTATTCTCTCAGCCCCTGCACATCGGGCACGCAAGTCGTGCATCTCAAAGTCGCTACGCGGCGGGACATTGCCAGCTACAAGAAGAAGGGCGCCGTGGGCATGATCGCCGGCCGCTTCTTCGACGCGCACGGCCAAGCCGTGCTCGGAGACCTCGATGACCGCCTCCTGGGCGCCGACCACGAGGTTCTGCGTGCCATGGAGGGCCAACTGGTGGCAAGCGGCGTTGCCAAAGCAAAAGCGACACTGGCCGCCCTGAGGGGCGGCTATGTCGACCACATCGTCGTCGATGCCCCTCTGGCGGAAAGCGTTATCGAGGCGGCGCGGGCTGCAATCTGACCAGCCTGAAAGTCCGATCCTCGTCTTGTGGAGCTGCTAAGGAGACAAAGACAGAACGGAAGCCCGTCCTCTTGGATCGGACGGCGGGTACCAGCGCCGGCCACATGAGCCCAGGGAATCTCCGGGCCTTAAGCGCTCCTTCCGCTTCGGCTTGCCCGCAGCCTGGTGGGCGTGAA
>JAKSDN010001447.1 GCA_022360075.1 Kiloniellales bacterium
ACTGGCCATGGCAAACGTCCATCCTTTCCACTGTTCCTTTTGGCTTTCGTTGTCTTCGTCATCTTGAACAGTCTGGGCCTCATTCCGGAGCCGCTGCGCGCCGGAATGGAAGCGGCGTCTCGCTGGGCGCTCGTCGCGGCGATCGCTGCCCTCGGTATCAAGACCTCGCTCAAGGATCTCGCCGCGGTCGGACCCAAGGCGCTCATCCTGCTGATTGCCGAGACGTTCTGGATCGCAGCTCTGGCTCTGTCGATTCTGTTGCTGGTCGCTTGACGTAAACCTCGAAAGGACACCTTGCCGATGATGAACTCGATGACATCACAGCACATTCATTCAGGTGCGCTTCATAGGCGACAGAGAGGTCGTCCATGACCTTCGTCGTCACCGAAGCGTGCATCAAGTGCAAGTACATGGACTGCGTCGAGGTTTGCCCCGTCGATTGCTTCTACGAAGGCGAGAACATGCTCGTCATCCATCCGGACGAGTGCATCGACTGCGGCGTTTGCGAACCGGAATGCCCGGCCGAAGCCATTCTGCCAGATACGGATCAAGGCGCTGACGCATGGCTCCAGCTTAATCGGGACTATTCCGACAAATGGCCGAACATCACTCAGAAGGGCGATTCCCCGCCGGACGCGGAGAAGTATGACGGCGTGCCGAACAAGTTCCAGGAGCATTTCAGTCCCAATCCGGAATGACCGTTCTAACCGAAGGAGAGGTAGGCAGATGGAGCAATCTTGATCGCAGAGCCTGACGCGCTTGCTACATATAGGGTCCTAACAACGGCTGATCGCGGGGCAACGACTGTTCTCGAGAACGGGATCAGGTTTGCCCTTTCACCGCAAGTCCTTGCCTTCTTGGATCAGGGGCGGTGGTGAGGCTTGCTTACCGCGGATTTCCAGGCAATAGCCCGTCGGCCAGAGCGAGTCTGGACCAATCAAGGCCAGCCCCCGCAACCATTCGAAACGCTGCTAACACAACCAGTTGGCGGCGTTTTTTGATTATATTCCAACGCTGCGTCCCGGCCCTCGGGTACCATATGGGTACCGCCAGAAATCAAGCTCAGGCCACCTGACCTGCCCCAGGCT
>JAKSDN010000803.1 GCA_022360075.1 Kiloniellales bacterium
CAGTCCCGACATCACCAGCACCGGCAGGCTCAAGGCCTCGTAGGGCAGGTCCCAGTCGGCCGCGCTGCCCTCGGCGAGCAGCTTCATCGGGCCCGAGGCAGCATCGAGTGGCCGGTAGGCCTCGTCCTTGAGGCAGTTCGGACGCATCTCCGTCAGCTTCTCCGGGTTCACCAGGTGGGGCAGATAGAGGTCCATGACGAGCTGCGCCCCGCCCAGCGCGGCAGCCCTGGCCACGGCCTGGTTGATCCAATCCAGCCGCAGGCCGGGGCGGCGCAGGGTGTTCATCAGGACGAGAGCCTCGGCCGCGGCGCCCTCGAGCCAGGCGCGGGCGGCGAAGAGCCCGCCGATCGAAAGCCCGACCAGGATCGGCCGGGGCGGGGCCAGCGCTTCGAGCAGACGGCACAGGTCGGCGACGATCAGCGCTTCGTCGAGACGCCGCTCGGGCCGGAAGGGGCTCTCCGCCTGGCCGCGGAAGTTGTACGCCAGGGTGCCAAAGCCGGCCGCGCGCAGAACCGGGCCGATCTCGGCCTGCCAGTTCGCCGTGCTGCCGGTCAGGGCGTTGACGAAGACGAAGCAGAGGGCGCCCGCCGGTGGCGGGTCATACTCATAGTAAAGGCCCTCGTTCGGGCCCAGTTCGAAAAACGCCATTTGGAGGTCCCCCGTGCCGCGGGCACGCTTTAGGGCCCGCGCGCCATCTTCGCACGTCGCGCGTCAGCCGTCGAACAGCGTGCGGCCCAGTATGATGTCGAAGCGGCCGGCGAGACCGTTAGGCTCGAGGTCCGGCGCCGGCTCGAGGGCGACGGTGACGCTCGCCCGCGCCGCAGCATCGCGGATGCGGTTGTAGAGCCCGTCCCGCGCGTTCTGCGGCTCGCCGGCGACGTACATTTGCGTGGTCAGGGGCTTGAAGCCGGGGCCGGAGACGGCGAAGTGGATGTGCGGCGTGCGTCCGGGGTAGGAGACTGGTCGGATCGTGCGGAAGCGATAGCCCCCTTCGCCATCGACGGTGGTCCGGCCGTAGCCTTGGAAGTTGGGATCGGCGCGGCCGCCTCGGTCGCGGGGATGGTGATAATGCCCGTAGGCATCGCACTGCCAGATCTCCACCCGCGCGCCGGAGACGGGCCGTCCCGCCTCATTCAGCACCCGGCCGAAGACCTGGAGCGGGACCCCGGCCGCCGGCTCCGTCCGTCCCGCGACCGTTAGAAGATCGTTGTCGTGGTCCAACGGGATCTTGTCCGGATAGAAGGGCCCGGTGGTCTGACGCGGTGTCGCCACCAACGCCCAGGCCGCTTTCGGCGATAAGGCGAGCGTGGCAGCGCCGAGCCCTGCGACGATCACCCGTCGCCGGGTGTCACGTTCCTTTGCGGCCAAGGCTCACCTCCGCGGCAGCGTCGATTTCCTTGATTTGGGGGCGCCTGCCGCCGGAGTCCATTCAATCCGGCGTGACGGACCGGCGCGAGGCTGATGCGACGCGGCCGATCGCGCTAGACTGGCCGTCCAACTGACCGGAGAAGAGGAGAACACGCGCATGTCGGCCCTGCTCGTCGCCCAGCTCGAGGTTACGGATCCCAAGGCCTTCGAGGCCTATCGCGACAAGGTTCCCGCCGTGATCGAGCGCCACGGCGGCCGCTACCTGGCGCGCGGCGGCGCGATCGAGGTGCTCGAAGGCGAGTGGTCGCTGCCCCGCCTGGTCGTGATCGTTTTCGACAGCTCCGACGCGGCGCAGCGCTTCTATCACTCCGCGGACTATCAGGAGATCCTGCCGCTGCGGCTCGCCGCCTCGCGCGGCAACGTCATCATCGTCGAGGGGATTTGAGCGCGGCCTGCGCCGGTTGGGGGGCCGGTCGATTGCGAGCGTCTCTATGGGTTCTGCTGGCCCTGTGGCTCACGGCATCGCCTTCACAGGCCGAGGCGCCGATCCTCATGGAACGCGGCGACGCCTTTCTGGATCGCGATGGGGCGAGCCGGGCCAGCTATGTCGCGGGCCTCTCGGATCAACTGATCCAGTTGCAGCGCGCCGGGCTCTTGCGGGGCTTCGGCTGGTACGAGCGCTGCGTGGCGCGTGTCGGTGCGGAGACCATGGCCAGCGTCCTGGCCGACTACATCGCCGCGGAGCGCAGCCGTGCCGAGGAGCCTGCGGCCCGCAATCTCATCTGGGCGGCGGCAGAGGTCTGCGACTATCCCTGAGTAACGAAAACCCGCTAGCGAATCATGTAGACCTTGCGCAGCGTCTCGTGCACCCGGCAGGTGCCTTTCCAGCCGGCCGGGAAGAAGGCGGCGGTGTCCGGCTCGATCTCGATCACCTCGCCGGATTCGTGAGTGTAGGTGCAGCGCCCTTCGAGGAAATGACACAGCTCGTCGCGGGTCACATGGCAGTCCCAAAAGCCGGGCGTGCAGACCCAAACGCCGGACTCCGGGCTGCCGTCCGGTCCCTTGTGCAGCAGGATGCCAGCGGTGCGGCTCTCGCCCTCGATCATCGTCGGGATCGGGCCCCAATCGGTTAGGTCGTCGATACCGGCGGGATTCTGCAGCACCGGGGTTCTGTTCGACGCCTTCTCCTTTGCAGCGGTCATGGTGCCGTCCTCAACGCATGTGAAAGCATCGGATCAGAACGACATGATGGCTGCACAACCACCCTGCGTCCTTCGAGACGCGCCCTCGCGGGCGCTCCTCAGGATGAGGTAAAGTCTTGGTGGCATTAAGAAATGCCCTCATCCTGAGGAGCCCGCGTTAGCGGGCGTCTCGAAGGACGCAAGATCGATGTCCAGGTCTTCCACCATTCTGTCCCGTCCTCAACGCAGCATGTAGACGCTTCGGATGGTCTCGTGCACGACCACCTTGCCGGTCCAGCCCTCGCGGAAGTGCACGACCGTGCCAGGCCGGACCTCGATCACCTCGCCGTCGTCGGCGCTGTAGGTCGCGCGGCCCAGGACGAAGTGGCAGAGCTCGTCGCGCGGCAGCACCAGGCGCCAGCTGCCCGGCGTGCAGATCCAGATGCCGGCCTCCGGCAGGCCGTCCTCCGCGCCCTTCCAAAGCAGCCGCCCGCAGTTGGTCGAGCGGCCGTCGATCGGATCGAGATGGCCGCCCCAGTCGACCAGGTCCTCGTCCCAGAGCGAGGCCTTGGCGATGTGCGGCGCGGAGGATTTCAGGTTGGTCGGCATGGCCAGGTCCGATCACACGCCGGTCTTGGCCAGGCCGTCGAGCAGACGCGCCGCCTTGGCCGGCCCTTCCTGGCCCTGCATGTGCGCCGAGGTCGCGGCGAGCTTCTGCCGCATGGTCGTGTCGGTCAGCATGGCCTCGATCTTCGCGGCCAGGTCCGCCTCGCTCCAGTCGTAGCGGTCGAGCTTGAAGCCGTGGCCGGTCTCCTCGACGCGCGTCGCGTTGTCGTGGCCGTCCCAGACGTAGGGCATGATGATCGCCGGCTTGCCGAAGTAGAGGCACTCGGTGAAGGAGTTGTTGCCGCCGTGGTGGATGACCGCGTCGACCTGCGGGATCACCGAGGGCTGCGGATACCAGGACTCGATATGCACGTTGTCGGGCCAGCTCTCGTACTGGTCCTGGTAGTCGCCGACGTTGACCAGCGCGCGAACCGGCATCTTGGCGACCGCCGCGATCACGCGCTTCAGCAGATCGACGTCGCCGGAGCCGAGCGAGCCGTAGCTGATGTAGAGCAGCGGCTTGTCGTCGTTCGCTTTGAATCTCGGCACTTCATAGGGCTTGTCCTCGCGCACGCAGCCTTCGAGGTACTGGAAGCGCGCCGGGTCGAGCGGCACCTTGCGTGTGAACTTCACCGGCTCGGGATAGAGCAGCAGGTTGAGGAAGGGCGAGGCCTCGAAGAACTGGCCGAGCGGATAGGCCTCTTCGCCGCAGGACGCGAGGAAGCGATTGAAGTCGGCATGGATCGGCCCGACCACTTCGTTGAAGCGGGCGCGGAACTTCTCGAAGCAAGCCCTGTTGTGCTCGCCGCAGCCGGAGAGATGGGGCGGGATGTCCTCGTCCTCGATCTCGTTCTCGGAGCAGGAG
>JAKSDN010001384.1 GCA_022360075.1 Kiloniellales bacterium
ATGCCTTCCGCAGCGATGGGCCGGTGGTCAAGAAGGCTTGGCCGGACTTCTACACGGGGGAGTGAGGCCGCCGCCGATCGGGCTGCGGATTCACAGGTCTTCGTTATCTGACGCCGACGGCGTCGCCACCCCCTCCCCAAGCCTCCCCCATCAAGGGAGGGGGATTAAATCATTGAGCGAGGTTGCATTTTCCCTCCCCCCTTGAGGGGGAGGGTTAGGGTGGGGGGCGTCCGCGAAGCGGACAGAGGAAAAGAACCGGGCCTTCGCCTCGATCAGATTCCACTCGGTGCCAAGCTCGAAAGCTCGGTCAAAAGAGATTTGTGAATCCCGCAGGCCGAACGGAAAAGAGCCTGGGAGGCCGGCCTCAGGCGCCGGCCGCCTCCTCCGGCGTCTGGGTGACGAGCTGAAGCGCGTGCACCCGCTCGGCCATCTCGTCGGCCAGGATTTGATAGACCTGACGCTGCCGCGCGACGCGGGACTGGCCGGCGAAGGACTCCGAGACGACCGTCACATGGAAGTGCGTCTCGCCTCCCTCCCGCCAGCCCGCGTGTCCGGCGTGCTTGTGCGAGTCGTCGCGCACCGCCAAGGACGCAGGCGTAAGGGCCTCCCTCAGCTTTCGCTCGATCCGCTCAGCCATGCTCATGCCCTGGACTCCCTCGCCTGCAGTCAGAAATGCGCCGCGCCCTGTTATCTGTGGATCGGCGGGGCGATGTCCAGAGCCCGCCGGCGCGCCGGGGGCACGGTCAATCTTCCGTCAAACGAAAACCGATAATGTTACAGCCGCGCGCCTTGCGCCGCCACGCCTTGCCGCGCATGTAGGGGAAAACCATACTCGAACGATGAACCGGCCGACCCCAGACGCGATCCACGAGCCCTTCCGCTCCGAAGAGCGGCCGGAGCGGCTGTGCGATCATCCCGACTGCACGGAGGCCGGGGTTTACCGGGCGCCGAAGGCGCGCGATCGGCTCGACGACTACTACTGGTTCTGCCTCGATCACGTGCGCCTCTACAACGCGACCTGGGACTACTTTCAGGGCATGAGCGAGGACCAGATCGAGCGGATCCGACGCAACGACACGGTCTGGCAGCGGCCCACCTGGCCGCTCGGGGGCAATGGCAGCCGCATCGACGAGGAAATCGACGCGGCGCTGCGGCGGGCCTTCGGTTTCGACCGCACGGGAGAGAGTGAGGGCGAACGCCCGCAAAAGCCGCAGAGCGACGAGGAAAGGGCCCTGGCTGCGCTCGATCTGCCGGGCTCAGCGAGCTTTACTGACGTCAAGACACGGTATAAGAAGCTCGCCAAACGCCTGCACCCCGACGCCAACGGCGGCGACCGGTCGGCCGAAGAGCGGCTCAAGGACATCAATCACGCCTACGCCGTCTTGAAGAAAAGCTTCGGCCGGGCAGGTGCTTAGCAACCGCCCCCGGGCTGACCTCTGTTCTCGGAAAGGAACCCGATGGCCACGGAAAGCGTCAATGGTGGCGCCCTGCAGCCGAGCGATGGGCCGGACATCACCGTCTCCGTCCGGCAGACCTTCGGTCTGGACAGCGACATGCAGGTGCCGGCCTTCAGCCAGGCCAACGACTACGTGCCCGACCTGGACGAAGCCTATCGCTTCGACCCCAATACCACGCTCGCGATCCTCGCCGGCTTCGCCTACAACCGCCGCGTCATCATTAACGGCTACCACGGCACCGGCAAGTCGACGCACATCGAGCAGGTCGCCGCGCGCCTCAACTGGCCCTGCATCCGGGTTAATCTGGACAGCCACATCAGCCGCATCGACCTGATCGGCAAGGACGCGATCGTCATCCGCGACGGCAAGCAGGTCACCGAGTTCCAGGAGGGGCTGCTGCCCTGGGCCTTGCAGCGCCCGACCGCGATGGTCTTCGACGAGTACGACGCCGGCCGTCCGGACGTGATGTTCGTGATCCAGCGCGTGCTCGAGGTCGACGGCAAGCTCACGCTGCTCGACCAGAACAAGATCATCCGGCCGCATGACTACTTCCGCCTCTTCGCCACCGCCAACACCGTCGGTCTCGGCGACACCACCGGGCTCTATCACGGCACCCAGCAGCTCAACCAGGGCCAGATGGACCGCTGGAACATCGTCTCGACGCTGAACTACCTGGAGCATGACGAGGAGGTCTCGATCGTGCTCGCCAAGTGCCCGGAGTTCGACACGAAGGAAGGCCGCGACATGATCGCCGCCATGGTCTCGCTCGCGGACTTGACCCGCAGCGGCTTCATGAACGGCGACCTCTCGACCGTCATGAGCCCGCGCACGGTCATCACCTGGGCCGAGAACGCGCAGATCTTCAAGGACGTCGGCTTCGCCTTCCGGGTCACCTTCATCAACAAGTGCGACGAGATCGAGCGGCCCGTGGTCGCCGAATACTACCAGCGCTGCTTCGGCACCGAGCTGACGGAGACCGGCGTCCAGGCGAGCCTCGCCTGATACCTACGGACCGGGGCCTTGATCACGCCGGCTCTCCCAACAATGTCGTGCTCGGGCTTGACCCGAGCATCCATGGGTGTTGCGGGACCGCCAGGCCTTTCTAAACTTCGGTCCCGGTCTCGCACCCGGATGGACCCTCGGGTCAAATCCGAGGGTGACACTCACAACAGGACACGGGCCTCCATCCCATGAGCGGCGGCGACAGCCCGATCGAGCGGTTCAAACGTGCAACCGGCGCGACCGTGCGGGCAATCGCGCGGCGCAGCGACATCAGCGCGTCCTTCGCGCCCAACGCCCAGGGCCTGGTCGGCGGCGAAGTGCGCCTGCCCTTGCCGCCACGCGAGCTGCCCCATGACGAGGTCTGTCGGGTGCGCGGCGAGGCCGACGCAGTGTCCCTGCGCCTGCGCTACCACGACGACAAGGTGCACGCCGTGGAGCGCCCCAGCGCCCAGGTCGCGCGCGAGATCTTCGACTGCGTCGAGCAGGCCCGCTGCGAGGCCCTGGGCATGCGGCGCATGGCCGGCGTGGCGAGCAACCTCGACGCCGCGCTCGAGGAGCGCTATCGCAGCCGCGGTCTAGCGACCTGCACCAACCGCGAGGAGGCGCCGCTCAGCGAGGTGCTGCGCGTGATGGCGCGCGAGGCCATGACCGGCATGGCGCCGCCGCCGGCCGCGCGGGCGATGGTCGATGTCTGGCGCTCCGGCCTCGACAGCCGCGTCTTGCAGGACCTGGAGGAGCTGAAGCGCCACGCCGAGGACCAGAGCGATTTCGCCCGGGCACTGCGCCGGTTGCTGACCCACCTGGACATCGACACGGCCGTCGACGAAGACCTGCCGAATGACGACGAGGCGCAGAACCCCGACGAGGGCGCCGAGCAGGACAGCGGCGAGGCCGACGGCGACGGCAGCGAGCAGGACTCGGCGGAAGCGCAGGCGAGCCTCGAAGGCCAGCTCGGCGAGCTGAGCGAGGGCGAGGGCTCCGACGAAATGGGGGCGGAGGCCGACGGCGACATGATGGCCGGCCTCGGCGACGATGAGCCCGGCCAGCCGAGCCGGCCGCCGCAGTTCGACGACCAGGGCCTGCTGTCGAACCAGCCGAGCTACATGGCCTTCACGACGGAGTTCGACGAGACCGTCGAGGCCGACAAGCTCTGCGACCCGGACGAGCTGGCGCGCCTGCGCCAGATGCTGGACCAGCAGCTCGCCCACCTGCAGGGCGTGATCGCGCGCCTGGCCAACCGGCTGCAGCGCCGGCTGATGGCCAAGCAGACCCGGGCCTGGGACTTCAACCTCGAGGAAGGCCTGCTCGACACCGCCCGGCTGTCGCGCGTGGTCACCAACCCGACCCACTCGCTGTCCTTCAAGCGTGAACGCGAGACCGCCTTCCGCGACACGGTGGTGAGCCTGCTGATCGACAACTCGGGCTCGATGCGCGGCCGGCCGATCACCGTGGCGGCCATGAGCGCCGACATCCTGGCCCGCACCCTCGAGCGCTGTGGCGTCAAGGTCGAGATCCTCGGCTTCACCACGCGCATGTGGAAGGGCGGGCAGTCGCGCGAGCGCTGGATCGCCGCCGGCAAGCCGCCCAACCCGGGCCGGCTCAACGACCTGCGCCACATCGTCTACAAGCCGGCGGACGCACCCTGGCGGCGCGCCCGCAAAAGCCTGGGCCTGATGCTGCGCGAAGGCATCCTGAAGGAGAACATTGACGGCGAAGCTCTGCTCTGGGCGCACAACCGCATCATCGCCCGGCCGGAGCAGCGCCGCATCCTGATGGTGATCTCCGACGGCGCCCCGGTCGACGATTCGACCCTCTCGGTCAATCCCGGCAACTACCTGGAGCGCCATCTGCGCGAGATC
>JAKSDN010000659.1 GCA_022360075.1 Kiloniellales bacterium
AGACCAATCCCCGCTCGCTCAGCTCATCGATGTCGCGGCGGACGGTCTCGGTCGAGACCGCGAACTCCTGGGCGAGCGTGGAGATGCGAACGGTCGGATTGGCCTTCAGCTCGGCGATGATCCGGCGATGCCGCTCGCTCTTGCTCGGTCTTGCCCCCAACCCTCGTCGCTCCGTGACCCTCGCCTCGCCCCTCGGCCGAATCGCGGCGCTTCGGTTGTACAGGAGCGGCCGCTTGAGTACAAACGCCCGGCAGGCTCGTGCAAGCGTGACAGGCTCGGAGAGACTCCTTGGCCCTCGGCATCGACAAACAGTCTGCCGCGCCCGTAGCGCCCGCGCTCGGGCCCGGCGACTTCCTGCCCGACTTCCAGCTCCCCAACCAGCGCCGCAACGTCACGGTTCTGATCAACAAGGCGCGCGGCAAGCACATCCTTCTGCTGTTCTATCCCGACAGCAACAAGCCCGCCTGCCAGCAGATGCTGCGCCGATTCGCCGCGCGCTACGAGGCCCTCGACCCGCTCGCCCACATCTTCGCGATCAGCAACGAGAGCCCCGAGGCCAACGCCAAGTGGAGCGGCAGCCTGCCCTTCGATTTCCTGCTGTCCGACGAGGCGCGCCGCACCGCGCAGGCCTACGGCATCACCCACAATCTCGGAGAGAGCGGCGACTTCACCGGTATGGGCGCCTTCACGACCATCGTCGCGGATGCGAACCGGCGAATCCTCAGGATCGACCGCGACGTCTCCGACGACGGCCACGCCGAGCGGATCCTCGCCTTCCTCGAGGCACAGCCGAGGCACGAGGCGCGCGAGATGGGCATGGTCGCGCCCGTGCTCTGCATCCCACGGGTCATCGAGCCGGATTTTTGCAGCCACCTCATCGAGGTCTTCGAGCGCGGCGACAATGTGGCCTCGGGCATCCAGCGGGCCAAAGAGGACGGCAGTGGTGCTGAAGTCATCGACCCGAGCTTCAAGCAGCGCCGCGACCTGACCGTGCGCGATCCCGCGCTCAACGCGGCCATCAAGGCGCCGGTGGAAAGCCGCGTGCTGCCGGAGATCGTCAAAGCCTTCTTCTACCGCGTGACCAACTTCGAGCCTTTCCGCATCGTGCGCTACGACGCTGACAGCGGCGGCTACTTCCGGCCCCATCGCGACAACACGAATCTGAGCAGCGCCCATCGGCGCTTCGCGATGACCCTCAACCTCAACACCGACGACTACGCGGGCGGGCAGCTCCGCTTTCCCGAGTACGGCCCCGATCTCTACGCGCCGGAGTCGGGCGGCGCGGTGGTCTTCTCTTGCTCGGTCCTGCACGAGGCCATGCCGGTCACCGCCGGAAGCCGCTACGCCCTGCTTGCCTTTCTTTATGGCGCCGACGGGCAACGATTGATGCAGTCGAGGCCGCCGAGTCGAAGGTAGAGCCGAGTCGGCACAGCCCATGCCGCCCCCCTCACCTAACCTCTCCCCCCACTGGGGGAGAGGGATGAGAAGGCTTGGCGAGGCGATAGCCGAGGCTTAGCCGGAGCTGGGTGAGGGGGGCCTCTCCGCCGCTCCCATATGATGCGGCGCCCGGCCATCCTCACCCACCAAGTGACAGGCCACCCTGTGCCCATTGCCCCCAATCGGCCGCAACAACGGACTCTCGCCGTGGCAGCGCGCCTCGGCGAAGGGGCAGCGGGCGGCGAAGCGGCAGCCGGGCGGCAGGTCGATCGGGCTCGGCGGGTCGCCCTGTAGCCGGATGCGCTCACCGCGGCCCTTGGTCTTGGCCGAGGGCACGGCCGACAGCAGCGCCCAGGTGTAGGGATGCAAGGGACGGGAGAAGAGCGAGATGCGGTCACCTTGCTCGACCACCTGGCCCAGATACATGACCGCGATCTCGTCGCAGACGTACTGCACCACGCCAAGGTCGTGGGAGATGAAGAGATAGGTCAGGCCGAAGTCGGCCTGGAGCTGGCGCAGGAGATTGAGAATCTGGGCCTGAATCGCCACGTCGAGCGCGGAGACCGGCTCGTCGCAGACGATCAGCGCCGGCTGGGTTGCGAGCGCGCGGGCGACGCCGATGCGCTGGCGCTGGCCGCCGGAGAACTGGTGCGGAAAGAGCGCCTGC
>JAKSDN010000947.1 GCA_022360075.1 Kiloniellales bacterium
TCGCCAGCTTCATCGGCGAGATCAATATGACCGATGCAAAGGTCGTGGCCGTCGAGGGACCGGCGGTCGTCTTGGAGGCGCCCCTTTTGGGCGAGGTCACCGCGAATGCCCTGGACCACCGCTTCTCCATCGGCGATGCGGCGACCTTGGCCTTTCGCCCCGAGCATGTGGCCCTGTCGGAAGCCGCCGGACCCGACCAGCCGGACAAGGCCAGCGGCCGGATCCAACAGGTCGCCTTTCTCGGCCGCACCCGCACGGTGCATGTCGGCCTCGGCGAATCGGGCGAATCGCCTGCCTCCTCCATCATCGCCGCGGTCTTCGCCGACGCGCCTCTTCTCGGCGAAGGCCAAACGGTCGGCGTCGAAATCAAGCACGGCCACGCCATCGCTTTGCCATCTGCGACCGACGGGAGGTAGCTGAACAGGTCGATCTCTATGGGCGGCTGCGACTCCGTCATGAGCGGTTCCCGGTTCTTATGGTCCAACTCGATGGATACTACCTGTCCACTCCCAAGGGGGCAGTCGGATGCGGCGCGAGCCAGATAAATTCATGTGCCGGGAAAACTTCACTGGGTAGATCAGGTCGGACCGGGCGGAGCCACGCCAGCTCCGCAGGAAACAGTAATCTGCGGAGGCATACAGCACTCCGAGCCAAAGACCGAAGTTGACCTTGGTCCCTCACACACAGCAAACCGTGCGAGCGGCGGAACTATCCCGCTTTACATAAAGCTCTAATCACAAGTCGTTCTAACTGAACGACGCGCGGAAGCGGCGGAGGAACTCCTTCAGGCGCGGACTCTTGGGCTCGTTAATAACCTTTACCGGACTACCTTCCTCGACGATTTTTCCACCATCGATGAACATCAGCCTGTCGCTCACATCGTGGGCAAACTGCATCTCGTGGGTGACGATGACCATCGTCATGCCCTCCTCGGCGAGTTGCTGCATAACCGTGAGCACCTCTCCGACGAGTTCGGGATCGAGCGCGGAGGTGACCTCATCGAACAGCATGACCTTGGGCTCCATCGCCAGTGCACGGGCAATGGCGACGCGCTGCTGCTGGCCGCCGGACAGACGGGATGGATATTCGTCGGCCTTCTCGGCAAGGCCGACCTTCTCGAGTAGCGCTTCGGCGCGGTCATTCGCCTCCGCCTTGCTGACGCCTTTGACGCTTACGGGCGCCATCGTGATGTTCTGGCGTACGTTACGGTGGGGAAAGAGATTGAAGCTCTGAAACACCATGCCGACGTTGCAGCGCATTCGCGCGATCACCGCCTCCGACTCGCGGACGCGCGAGCCGTCATCCAGGACACGATAGCCGAGCGGCTCTCCCTCGATGAAGATCTCGCCGGCATCGTGTTCTTGGAGGAAATTCAGGCAGCGCAGCATCGTCGACTTTCCTGATCCGCTCGGACCGATGATGGCCAGAACTTCGCCGCGGCTGACGTCGAACGACATGCCATCGAGCACCTTGAGATTGCCAAAGCTCTTGTAGACATCTCTCACGCGAATCATCGGCATGTCGGTACTAGTGTTCATAGGAGAATCTCTTCTCGAGGTATCGCGCGGCCAGTGTGAGCGGATAGCAGATCAGGAAATAGATCAGCATGACGCCCAGGAAGATCTGAAAGGCGGCCAGCGTCCGCTCGACGACCTCGCGGGCGGCATATGTCAGCTCCCATACCCCAACCACCGAGACATAGGATGTCGCCTTGATCATCATGACCGAGTTGTTCAGCAACGGGGGAATGGACAGGCTCGTGGCCTGAGGCAGGATCACCAGCCGAAGCATGGTCAGCTTGCGCATGCCGAGCGCCTTTGCGGCCTCCGTTTGGTGCTTCGGAACGGCCATGACCGCGCCGCGGGCGATCTCGGTGACGAAGGCGCCGGTGTAGAGGATCAGCGCGCCGATGACAGCGGTCATGTCACCGACCATGAGCCCGAGTTGGGGCAGCATGTAATAGGCCAGGAACATCCAGACCAACACGGGAATGCCACGGATGACGAACACGTAGGTCGTGACGATCGCGGGCACGACGCCTCCGACCATTGCGCCGGTCACCCCCAGCACAAGGCCCAGCAACGTGCCGAGACCCACGCCGACGATTGCCAGCCAAAGCGTCTGCTGGGCTCCCTTCATCAGATAGGGCAGGTTCGCGCCGAGAACATCGAACATGGCTACTGCCTGGCTCGCAGACTGTTTTCGGCGATCCTGAGGACAACGCCGAACGTGGTCGTGAGGAGCAGGTAGGCCGCAGCGATGAAGAGGAAGACCTCAAAGGACGCACCGCTCCGCTCTATGACCATCTTCCCGCTCAGCGTCAGCTCGATGATGCCGATTGCCGAGACGAGCGATGTGTCCTTGATCAGGATGACCAACTGGTTGCCGATCGGTGGCACGACCTTGAGAACCGCCTGGGGCAGGATGACCTGTCGCATCGCCTTGCGGCGTGTCATGCCGAGCGCCAGCGCCCCTTCCCACTGCTTTCGGGAGATCGACTGAATGCCCGCACGATAGATTTCACACAAGAACGCGCCATGCTGCGAAGCAATGGCGATGACCCCGCACACGAACGCAGAAAGCGGAAGGCCTAGGAGAGGCAGGCCGAAATAGAAGAGATAGATCTGAAGCAGAAGCGGCGTGTTCCGCACCAGCTCGATGTAGGCCACGATCGGAACGACGACCACCGGCAGACCCGACATCCTTGGCCCGACCAGAGCCAAGCCCCACACCACCGCACCAATCATCGAGGCGCCGGAGATGGCGAGCGTCAGCCGGAAGCCATCCCAGAAACGGGGAAGCTGGCTCTGGATGAAGGCAAATCCGAAGAAATCAAGGATTGCGTCCATGCGTCCGCACTTTTGAAGCGGCCGAACGATTGCCTGGCGCTCAGCGCCTGAACACCGCTAGCAAGAACTGGGATGTGCCGGCCCGGGCGCCGACACAATCCCACAAAGTGTAATCCCCCTCCACCGAATTGAAGACTGGAGTCAGTTGCCCGCTTCTTCCTTGGCTCGCAACTGCTCCTCAATCCAGAACTTGGTATGCGGCGGGCGAGAGCCGAACCACTTCTCGTAGATCTTCGCATACTCCGGGTATAGGGAGCCGCCACGAAGCTCACCAACGTAGGTATCGAGCACGAGCCACCATTCGAAGTCCCCGAGCTTCGTGAAGATGGCATTGTTCGTCGGCGGCGTGATCCAGTCCGTCGTGACCTGCACATCGTCGTGCTGGCTGACATACCAGCGCGCGACCGGCTCATCGAGCTGGGCGGCGGTGGCGCGCCCGGTGCGCA
>JAKSDN010001532.1 GCA_022360075.1 Kiloniellales bacterium
CCTCCGCTTGCCTGGCGACAGCGAAACAGCCTGACACGCCGCCCCATTTGGCGACGTCCGGCTGGAGATAGCTCAGATAGGCATGCGTCATGGCCGCATCGAAGTCCGATGGCCTGGCCAGGTTCTCTCCGCCTGCGAGCGGCATCGGCGCGACCGCCGCCAGACGCTTCCATTCGTCGGTCGGCCGGTCCGCGCGCAACGGCTCTTCCAGCCACGTGAGGTCGTAGGCCGATAACGAAGGCGCGAGTGCCAGGGCGCGGTCTATGTCCCATGCCTGGTTCGCATCGGCCATGAGACACTGGCCCGGGCCGATCGCCGCGCGCGTGTTTGCCAGCGTTCGGTCATCGGCTTCGACGCCAAAGCCCACCTTCACCTTGAACGCCACGTGGCCCTGCTTCATGGCCTCCGCGGCCGCCGTGTCGGGCGATTCCGGTCCGATGCCACTGGCGTAGCATCGGATACGGTCTGCCGCTTGATCGTTGAGATAGCGGTACAGGGGCAGGCCAGAACGACGCGCCGCCAGATCGTGGCAGGCGGCATCCAATCCGGCGGATACTTGGCGCAGCGGTCCCCATTCGCCGGACTGAATCCCCAGGACGTGAAGCCGGTCCATCAGTGTTGCGTAGACCTTCCCAGGCGTGATCTCGCCGATTTCGACGATCACCGGCGCGACGAGCGTTTCGGCAAGATGCTTGCGATGTTCGGCGCCGACCGAAGGGAAGTTGCACCAGACCTCGCCCAAACCGGTGGCGCCTTCATGGTCTTCGACCCGCAGGTACAACATGGGCCGATCGGTCATGACGCCGAATGAGGTGCGCACGGGCCGCTCTATCGGCGCGCGGAACAGAAAGGCCGCGACGCGGCGGATTGTGACTGTTGAACGGTGCGGCATTCTGCTTGCCCGTCGTCTCAAGCAATGATACCGAGTATTACCAGATTGCGAGATTAGAAGCGGATTCGAGTTACGCTGCAATGGAGTCCGATGCGAAAGACCCACAGGTGATCGCCGAGCCTGGCCAGGATTCGGAGCGTGGCGCGTCGAACGCGTTTCGTGTCATCGATCGGACGATGCATATCCTGCGCTGTCTGTCCGATCACGCCGCCGGTTTGACGCTCACCGAGTTGAGTGGGACGGCTGATCTGCACAAGGCTACGGTGGCGCGCTTCCTCAAGGCGTTGGAACGCGGCGGCTTTGTCACCGTTGCCGCCAACAAGAGGTGGCGTATCGGACCTGCGCTCTTGGACATCGCCGCTCGTGCGCAGCGTCGGCTTGATGTGCGTGACGTGGCGCGGCCGGTCATGGAGGAGGCCTGCAGGGCCACGAACGAAACGGTGCAGATGGCTATCCTGGCCGATGAGAGCATCGCTTACATAGAGAAGGTCGAGCCGCCGGAGCAACCGCTGCGGATCAACACCCAGGTCGGTTCACGGCGTCCGATCCATTGTAACGGATTGGGGAAAGTGCTGGCCGCGTTCCACCAACAGCCTGGCGAAATCGAACGGGTCCTCCGCTCTGCAGGCATGCAGCGCGCGACGCCGCAGACCATCACCTCCATGTCGGCCTTCCAGGAAGAGTTGGCCCGCATCAGGGAAAAGGGATATGCCGTCGATGACCGCGAATACAACGAGCTGGTCACCTGCGCGGCCGCACCGGTCCGTGACTCCACCGGTCGTACGATCGCCGGCCTGAGCATCTCGACAATCGGCGTTTCAGTTGAGAGTGCCCGATTCAGAGAGCTGATCGATGTCGCGAAAGAGTCGGCGGACCGGGTTTCTCTCGCCCTTGGTTGGAACGGCGGCGCGCATGGCGACAAGCCGTGACGCCAAGTCCATGGGGGCCGAACAAAGGCTCGCTCGACCTTGTCGAGCGGGTCGTCGAAATTCTGGGATTGGTGAACGCCGCGCCGGCGGATTGAAGGGAAGCGATGAAGTATCACTCAATGAAATTTGATATCGCTGAATGATATAATCGTTGCGATGATATGAACCCTTTGTTAGCGTTTGTGAAGTCGGGCAGGGGGACATCGTGAGCCATCGCGCAACAGATACGAAGACCGCGTTCGGCAATCCCTTTCGCAGTGCCCTGGCCAGCAAGCGCCCGCTTGTGGGGATCTGGTCGATGCTCAACTCGGTGCATGCGATCGAGGGATTGGCCTATTCCGGCTTTGACTGGGTTCTGATCGACGGAGAGCATGCGCCGCTGACGCTCGCCGACGCGATGTCGCACTTGAGGACGTTAGAGGGCAAGTCTCTTGTCCCGATCGTCCGCCTCGCGTGGAACGACTCGGTTCTCCTCAAGCAGTATCTCGATGCCGGTGTCCGCACCCTGATGCTGCCGTTCGTCCAAAGCGGTGAAGAAGCCGCGCAAGCCGTGGCCGCGATGCGTTATCCGCCGCACGGCCATCGCGGCGTCGCGTTAATGCATCGGGCCAGCCGCTACGGCCGAACGAAAGACTATCTTCGGCATGCGCATCGAGATCTGTTTCTGATCGTGCAGATAGAGACGCGCAGCGCCCTGGATCGGCTCGAGGAGATCGCCGCGACCGATGGCGTGGGCGCGTTGTTTTTCGGGCCCAGCGACCTGGCCGCAAGCCTTGGCCACATCGGCCAGCCGGATCACCCTCGGGTGATGGAGGCCATTCGAGACGCGCGGGAGCGCGTGCGCGCCACGGGCAAAGCTGCCGGTGTGCTTGCGCCCAACGGGGATGTCGCAGAGCAGCATCTTCGTGCCGGGTTCGACTTCGTGTCGGTTACCAGCGACTGCGCGCTGCTCTTCCATGGCGCGGATGCCACCGCAGCGCGTTTCAGGGCGGTTGCGGAACAAGCCGCCGGTACGGCGCCAGGGGCCGGGCGTGGTCATGGCTAGCAGCGCGCCGCCGATGGCGCGGGAAGACGTCCCGGCCACGGCGCCGCCGCCCGGCAGCTTGGAGGTGTTCGGTCTGACGGCCCGCTTCCGAGGGGCCACGCACACCGTCCATGCGGTTGACGACCTTTCCTTCCGGGTCGCGCCCGGAGAGACGCTTGCCATCGTCGGCGAGTCCGGGTCGGGGAAATCGGTCTCGATGCTGTCGGTCATGCGGCTGCTAGACGGGCGAAACGTCGAGATGTCGGGATCGGTGTCGTTCTTCGACCGGACGGGCACCTCGTGGAATCTGATGACCGCCGACGAGCGTACGCTCAACCGGATTCGCGGCGGCGACCTGGCGATGATTTTCCAGGATGCAAGCGCCAGCCTGAACCCCTTGTTCAGCGTCGGGGATCAGATCGCCGAAACCGTTCAATTGCATCGCGGCTGTGCTCGAAAGGCAGCCTGGGCCGAGGCGGTCGAATTGTTGCGCCAGGTCGGCATCGCGGCGCCGGAACACAGGGCGTACGACTACCCACATCAATTGTCCGGCGGCATGCGCCAGCGCGCGATGATCGCCATCGCCCTTGCCGGCGAGCCGCTGCTGCTCATCGCCGATGAGCCGACGACAGCCCTTGATGTGACCATACAGGCGCAGATTCTCGATCTTCTGAAGGAACTTCAGCGAGAGCGCGGGCTGGCGATCATTCTCGTGACGCACGATTTGGGGGTGGTCGCCGATTTTGCCGACCGCCTGCTGGTCATGTACGCAGGCCAGCTCGTCGAGCAGGGCGACGCGAACGCCGTGCTGTCCGCGCCGCGGCATCCCTATACGGCCTCCTTGCTCGCGTGCCTCCCCGATCCAACGGGCGAGGCGCCGGTGGCACACCGACGCGCCAGGCCGGGAATCGTGCCGGCGATCCACGATGCGTTCGAGGGATGTCGCTTTCGCGCACGCTGTCCGTTGGCGGAACCGCGCTGCGAAAGCCATGTGCCGCTGGCCGAGACGGCCCCAAATTGGCAGTCGCGATGTTGGCTCTGGCCGGAGGCCTCGCCATGACGGCGCAGCCGCTGCTTAGGGTCGACAGCGTCAGCAAGTCGTTCGCCCGCGGCGGCACTTGGCTTCGGCGCTCCGGCGGTGTCGTGCACGCCGTTTCGAATGCCAGCTTCGACCTGCGTGAAGGCGAGGTTTTGGGCCTTGTCGGGGAATCCGGTTCGGGCAAGTCGACGCTCGGCCGCTTGGCGATCCGGCTCCTGCAACCGACATCCGGCGAGGTTTCGTTCGGTGGGCGCCCCATCGCGGCGCTCACCGCGCGCC